>CAINEZ010000592.1 GCA_903847905.1 uncultured Bacteroidota bacterium | reverse complement strand
TGGAAATTTAGGCAAAGATGGCAAGTATATCGGTTCATTCAGATATGCTTGCCTATTTTATCTCGTCCACCAATGAAACTTTATATTAAATTTCCTCAGTAAAAAACTTTATTTTTTATTATATTTTATTCTGATTTTTATTTATTCCTTCTATAAAATCTTTCATAATAAAATTGTAGTTTTACAAACTGATTAAAATTTTTATTATGAAGATACAATTTTTAGGCGCTGCAAGAGAAGTTACCGGGAGTAAACATCTCATAACTCTCGAAAACGGAAAAACAATTTTACTTGACTGCGGATTGTTCCAGGGAAAAGGAGAAGAGACAGAAAACCTTAATCGTGATCTTAATTTTAATCCTTCATCAATTGACTATCTTATTCTTTCTCATGCGCATATTGACCACTCGGGGTTATTGCCCTATATTGTTAAAAATGGCTTCAAAGGTTCTGTAATATCCACTCATGCAACACGCGAACTTTGCGCCGTAATGCTTGCTGATAGCGGCAGGATACACGAAAATGATACAAGAATGTTTAATAAAAAACGCGCAAAACAAGGTTTACCTCCCATAGAACCGCTATATACACAGGAAGATGCTAACAGATGTATGCAGTATTTTATAAGCTTGCCTTACAATAAAGAATTCTATGTTAGTGATGACATCTTGCTTACATATACTGATGCAGGACATATACTTGGCAGCGCAGTAGTAAACTTGAAGATCAAAGAAAAAGACAGAAACGTAAAATTTTGTTTTACCGGCGATATTGGCAGACCACATAATAAAATATTACGCTCACCTCAACCTTTTCCGCAGGCTGAAATTATCGTTGCCGAATCGACTTATGGCGATAGATTACATTCTGATATTGCTAATGCAGAAGAAGAACTTAAACTTGTTGTACTTGAAACATGTTTTAAGAAAAAAGGAAAGCTTATCATTCCATCTTTCAGCGTAGGCCGCACACAGGAGTTGCTATATTCTCTGAACCTTTTAATTAACGATGGACGTTTACCTCATGTAAAAGTTTTTGTTGATAGCCCTCTTTCGGTTAATGCCACGAATATCATGAAAATGCACCCTGAATGCTTTAATGAAGAAATGCTGGTTTATATGAAAAACGATCCCGACCCGTTTGGATTTAACGGGCTGACTTATGTTCAAACGGAAGAAGATTCTAAAAATCTT
Source organism: uncultured Bacteroidota bacterium (assembly GCA_903847905.1). Lineage (GTDB taxonomy): Bacteria > Bacteroidota > Bacteroidia > Bacteroidales > CG2-30-32-10 > CAINEZ01. The sequence goes on along the minus strand of CAINEZ010000592.1, from coordinate 12,477 downwards.
AATAATATAAAAGAGCCTTGTATAATAATTTCTGCATCGGGCATGATGGAAGCAGGACGAGTTAAACATCATCTTGCCAATAGCATTTCGTATGCAAAGAATACTATTCTGGTTGTCGGATACTGTGCTCCGTCAACGCTTGGAGCGCGCATAAAACGCGGAGATAAGGAAGTATCAATATATGGCATGCCTTATACAGTAAATGCAGATGTAAGAATATTGGAATCATTTAGCGCTCATGGTGATTACAAAGAAATGATAGATTTTCTGAAATACCAGGATATAAAACAGGTTCACAAGCTGATCCTTGTCCACGGCGAATACGAAACACAATTAAACTATCAGGAAAAACTTGCAGCAGAGGGATTTTCAAATATTATGATACCAGAAAAAGGACAAGTTATTGAACTTTAGATGCCGAATTGTTCAAATAATTATCAGAAACATTTGGTTAATAAAATAATTTTCACTTAATTTGCACCCCTAAAGAAAGAGTAGTAAGAATAACTAAATACAATAAAAATGTCAAGAGTTTGTGAAATTACCGGAAAAAAAGTGATTACAGGAAACAAAGTTTCCCATGCAAATAAAAAATCAAACAGGAAATTTTACCCGAATTTACAGGAAAAGAAATTTTTTATTCCTGAAGAAAACCGTTGGGTAAAACTTAAAGTATCAACCTCCGCTATCAGGACCATTAATAAAAAAGGAATCTCTGAGGTTCTCAAAGAAGCAAAACAAAAGGGTAACCTTAAAAAATAACTTATAAAAATTTTCTCTGCAAGCTGTTATCATTCGGTAACAGCTTTTTTTTTAATTAAATCTTGTAAAAAGCTTCGTAATTCCTTTAAAAGAAATATTTTTGTATTTATTACGTTTGTTATGAAATTTATTTTAGCATTTAAGTGTATTATAATACTGTTCACAATTCGATAAGGCTTTGAAGAGGCTTCGATGAACTCAGCCTGACATTACTTAGTGTGACTAAATGCGTTTGTCATGCTGAGCCTCTGCCGGCAGGCAGGTGTCGAAGCATTTCATTAGGCATCTTATTTATTGCGTCATAATATTATTATTAACATAACATTAGCAAAGTTTCCGTAAATTTATTAATGCATTTTACTTTTAAAATATATATTATCTTTTTTACTTGCCTGTTTTCTTTGGCTACTGAAGCTCAGGTTACCGCTAAGAAAGAAAAAAAACTGATACAATTCTCCGGTATTGTTGTTACCAGCGACAGTCTTGGTCATGTACCATTTGCCAGTGTTATGATAAAAGGAACAAAAAAAGGAGCTATTTCAGATTATTTCGGCTTTTTTTCTTTTGTGGCTGAAGCAGGCGATGTTATTGAGTTTTCTGCTCTTGGATACAAACCCGCATCATATTTAATTCCTGACAGTTTAAAATTATCAAGGTATTCATGGATACAGGTCTTAAATACAGATACAATTTATCTTTCAGAAACAGTTATTACTCCATGGCCAACTATTGAGCAATTCAAAAAAACATTTGTTGAAACTAAAATTCCAAATGATGATATGCAGAGAGCTTTGAAAAACCTTGATCTTGCTGAAATGAAAGAAAGAGCTATAAATTTGCCAATGGACGGCTCAATGAATTATAAGAATTATATTGATAAGCAAGTTTATAAAAACTATTATAACGGTCAGTATATGCCGAATAATTTGCTGAATCCTTTTGCCTGGGCGCAGTTCATAAAAGCATGGAAAGAAGGAAAATTCAAACAAAAAAAATGAATAAATAAATAGACAGTAATTACGCAGCAATTTAAAAGGTAATCAGAGTTGTTTTTACTGTTTTTTTACCACATAGGCACAATAGAAACATAGAATAACACATAGTTGTATGCAGATAATACAAAAATATTTAAATGAACTTTCCTTTAAATTAATCTATGTGAAACCTATGCAACTATGTGGTAAAAATTCATTAGTACCAAGTTGCCTGGCAGATACAATAAATATAATATTGAAGTAGTAAATGAAAAACAAAATTCCGATAATATTATTTTTGTTTTTAACGCTGGCACTAATAAGCAGGTCGCAGAATACAGCTATAATCTTTGGTAAAATTACGGATCACAAAAAGAATCCGCTTGAATTAGTTACTGTTTCGATGATGGGGCAAACTCAGCACGCTACCACTGATAAACAGGGCTATTACGAATTAATTGTTCCATCAAACAAAAACATTCAGGTCTTTTTTACTTTTGTCGGCTTAGCAACAGACACTCTTAATATATTTCTGAAAGCAGGTGAAAAGAAAGAATTTAACTGCACACTTTACCCATCTTCTACAATATTGCCCGATCTTAATGTTACTGAAAATAAAAACATCACCAATAACCTTGTTAAGATCGACCCCCGCATAGCGAATGTTATTCCTTCGGGAATAGGCGGTATTGAAGCTATTCTTAAAACACTTCCCGGTGTGTCTTCCAATAATGAGTTAAGTTCTCAATACAGTGTCAGAGGCGGTAACTTTGATGAGAATCTTGTTTATGTTAACGATATTGAAGTATATCGCCCTTTTCTCGTTCGCTCCGGACAACAGGAAGGACTTAGCTTTATAAATTCAGACCTGGTTTCAAACATTCAATTTTCAGCAGGAGGTTTTGATGCAAAATATGGCGATAAAATGTCCTCCGTCCTGGATATTCAGTATAAAAAACCTAAAGAATTCGCTGGTTCAGTTTCCGGAAGTTTGCTTGGTTATTCAGCTCACATGGAAGGAATATCAGAAAATACGAAGTTCACATATCTTATTGGCGCACGTCAGAAATCAAATCAGTACCTGTTGAAAAGCCTTGAAACGAAAGGAGATTATAAACCATCTTTTACTGATGTGCAGGCATGTTTTAATTATATGATTAATGAAAAATTTGATATTGATTTTTTAGGTAATTATGCACGCAATGTATATAAAGTTATTCCGCAATCAAGAGAAACAGATTTTGGAACTCTCAACGATGCACTACGGCTGACAATTTATTTTGAAGGGCAGGAAGTGGACAGGTTTAATACATATTTTGGCGCTTTTTCGGGAAATTATAAACCGCAAAAAAATCTAAATTTAAAATTTATAACTTCGGCATATCGAACAGACGAAAGTGAAACCTTCGACTTAGATGGCGAGTACAAACTTGATCAGTTGGAGGCTAATCTTGGAGAGGAAACATTTGGAAGCGTAGCATATAATATGGGTAAAGGTGCTTTTTTAAATCACGCCAGAAATTATTTGAATGCTACTGTCTTTAATGCTGAAACCAAAGGTACCTATATTAATGAAAAGCTTGTGCAATACTGGGGCTTACGTTACCAAAGAGAATACATTGATGACCGTTTGAGCGAATGGCAAATGGTTGATTCTGCTGATTATTCTTTACCATATACACATGATTCAATTGGTTATATTAATCCGGCATTGCAACCCTACAATACACTCGAAATGCAGGATGTGGTTAAAGCGCAGAATACACTTTCATCGAATAGGTATTCCGGCTATTATCAGCAAAAATGGATATTTGACAATGATAGTACAGCCATGTCATTGACAACAGGAGTTAGGGCTAATTACTGGGATTTGAATAATCAAATGATAGTTAGTCCCAGGGCTACATTTTCATTAAAACCAAATTGGAAGAAGGATTTTATTTTCCGTTTATCATCAGGTTATTACAGTCAGCCCCCTTTTTATAGGGAATTGCGTGATTTTAAAGGAAACATCAACAAGGATCTGAAAGCTCAAACTTCTATACATTTCGTGATCTCAAGCCAGTTTGACTTTAAAGCATGGGGCAGACCTTTCAGATATGTTTCGGAAGTTTATTATAAAATACTTAAAAATCTTGTTCCTTATGAAGTTGACAATGTCAGGATTCGCTATTTTGCTACAAACAGCGCTCACGGGTATGCAGTAGGTACAGATATGAAAGTAAATGGTGAATTTGTAAAAGGAATAGAATCGTGGGCAAGCCTGTCTATAATGAAAACTATGGAAGATATTAATGGAGATTTCTATTACACTTACTTTAATAAAAGCGGGGAACAAATTATTTCAGGATACACCGCCGATCAGGTAAAATTTGATAGCGTTCGCCATGAACCAGGCTATATTCCTCGACCTACAGATCAGAGAGTGAATTTCGCACTTTTCTTTCAGGATTATTTGCCAAAAAATCCAACATTTAAGATGCATCTCAGCCTTATATTCGGAAGTAGTCTGCCTTTTGGTCCGCCCACCCTGAACAGGTATAAAGACACGCTTCGCATACCCCCATACAGGCGCGTTGATATTGGTTTTTCCAAACAATTGAAAAGTGAAAATTCAAAATTGAAACCCAATAATCCTTTCAGGCATTTTACAACAATTTGGCTGAGCCTGGAAGTTTTTAATCTTCTGCAGGTTAATAATACCATATCTTATATATGGATCAAAGATGTTAACGATAGGCAATATGCAGTACCAAATTATTTAACGCCACGACAGCTTAATTTAAGATTGATAGCTCAATTTTAATCATACTAATACAAATTATCAATATTAATTTTGTTAAAACTAAAATAAAAACCTATGAACGAAGATTTCGAAAAACAATTCTTTGAATTGCAAAAGAAGGTCAATAAGCTTGAAAAAGGCACAAAAGACCAGTTATCTATGGTAGTTTTTTCGGGCGACCTTGATAAGATTTTAGCAGCTATGATAATTGCCACCGGCGCTACTGCAATGGATATGAAAGTAAAATTATTCTTTACTTTTTGGGCAACCGCATCTCTTCGCGATCCTAAGAAAAAAGTCGCCGGCAAAGATTTTATGTCTAAAATGTTTGGTATGATGTTGCCAAAAGGCCGAAACAAAATCAAGCTTTCGAAAATGAATATGTGTGGTATGGGTACCGCAATGATCAAGGGCATTATGAAAAAAAATAAAGTTGCTTCACTTGATGAAATGTTTGCAACTGCAGGAGAATTAGGCGTTGAAATAAATATCTGCGAAATGTCAATGAATCTGATGGGTTTCAAAAGAGAAGAAATGATCGACTATCCGCATCTGAATGTCTGCGGTGTCGCTACGTTTCTTGCTGATGCATCAGAAAGTAAAGTACAATTATTCATTTAATTAAAAGGAGAAAAAATAATATGACAACTGAAGAATTAAAAAATATAAATGTAAATAAAGTTGTTGATGCCCGAGGCACTGCTTGTCCAGGTCCTTTGTTAGCTGCAAAAAAAGCTATAGGCGATATTGAATCAGGTGAAATAATGGAAGTGTTATCCTCCGATGAAGGCACCAAGCATGATATTCCAAGATGGTGCGAAAAAATGGAACATGAATTTCTTGGTGTTATTGAAGAAGACAGTTATTCACGATTGTTTTTGCAAAAAGCTTAATAGTTATATCTATTATTAAGACACTTTTTCCGTTTACTTTATTTTAACATTTTATTATTGATATCTGATATAATTGATATTACGGTATTGTATTAAATATACCGAATTAAATTAAAATATTTCATAATATGGGAAACGAAGTCATAAGACCGAAAATATTAGTGTTTTCAACCGATAAAATTTCTGATCCCGGAATTGACCAGGCCGGATTACGAAAAATTCATTATTCACCCTCGGTATATGTAATAAGTATTCCGTGCTCGTCCGGAATAAAAACCCGTTGGATAATGCATGCATTTGAACAAGGTTTTGATGGCGTATTTATTGCAGCCGATGGTCATGAATGTTCATACAGCCCCAGGTGTTCCGAACATACTAATAAAATTATTACTGATTCACAAACGCTGATGAAAGAAAAAAATATCAGCCCTAAAAGAATAAGAATGGCGGCAATTTGCTCTGTTTGCGCTGAACCTTTTGCAAACCACATGGAAAACTTCGGAAGAATTCTTTCTGAAATTGCTAACAATGAAGATGAAGCGAACAGCCGGATAAAAAGTTGATTAAAAATAAATAATAATGTTTGAACAAAATCAAAAATATGATGCATTGGTAATAGGCGGTGGTATTGCCGGACAGGAAGCTGCACTTAATCTTGCTGAAATGGATTACAAGGTACTTCTTGTTGAAAAAGGATTGTCAATCGGTGGAAAAATGATACAACTAAGTAAAGTTTTCCCCACTCTTGATTGTGCAGCATGTATCACAACGCCTAAAATGTCAGAAACAGCGCGCCATCCGAATATCACATTAATGTTGAACAGCGAGATTGAAGATATTAAAAAAAATGAAAAAGATTTTCAGATAAAACTAAATAAAAATCCACGCTATATTATTCCAGAAGCCTGCACAGGCTGTCAGTTATGTGAAATTGCTTGTCCTGAAATCCGTCCTGATGAATATAACTGCAATCTTGCAGGAAGGAAAGTTGCATACATTCCTTTCAACCTTGCCAATCCCAGGATTGCCGCAATAGACAGGCAGGACGTATCAGCTCCATGTATTAACGAATGTCCGGGAGGAGTGAAGCCTTACGGATATATTTCGCTTGTCAGGAACGGTCAGTATGAAGATGCTATGAAACTTCATCTCGAAGATATTCCTCTTCCCGGAAGTTTGGGGCGTGCCTGTTATGCTCCATGCCAGAATGCATGTACAAGGACTAGCCTTGAAGCTTCTGTTGATATAAGAATGATAAAAAGATTCTTTACAGATTATTATTATGAAAAATACCCTGAGCCTCAGAAAAAAATTATTGAAAAAAAATCAGGGAAAAAAGTTGCGGTGATTGGCTCTGGTCCTGCCGGGTTAACAGCTGCTTATCATCTTGCGCTAAAAGGACATTCAGTGAAAATATTTGAAGCTGCCCCTGTTCTTGGTGGTATGATTATGCTTACCCTTCCCGAATACCGTCTTCCGAAAAAAATTGTTGAGCGCGATGTTAAAAACATTATTTCACTTGGAGTGGATTTTGAAGTTAACAAAAAAATTGAAGATGTTGGATCATTGATTAAAGACGGCTTTGATAGTGTATTTGTTTCTGTGGGAACACACGATACAAGCAAACTAAATGTAGAAGGTTCAAAATTAAAAGGTATTGTTTCCTGCCTTGATTTTCTTCGGGATTCAAACGTAGGTAAAAAAGAAAATTTAAAAGGGAAAAAAGTGGTGGTGATTGGTGGCGGTAATACAGCCATGGATGCGGCAAGAACTTCATTACGTTTGGGCGCTGAAAAAGTAACGATAGTTTACAGGCGCAGCCGCGAAGAAATGCCATGCTTTAAACCTGAAATTAAAGAAGCCGAAGAAGAAGGCGCAGAATTATTATTACTCAGAAATCCCATAAAATTTATTGGCGAAAATGGAATTGTAAAAAAAGTTCAGCTGATAAAAATGAAACTTGAAGAGCCCGATGAAAGCGGACGTAGGATACCTGTTCCTGTTGCCGGTTCTGAATATTTTGAAGATGTTGACTTTGTTATTGAAGCTATCGGGCTGCAACCATCAACATCGGTATTTGCAAAAGATATTGAATTAAATAAAGGCGGAACTATTAAAGTGAATGAAAAAACTTTACAAACATCCAATAAAAATATTTTTGCAGGAGGCGATAGTGTTACCGGCGCTTCTACTATTATTGAAGCAGCAGGACAGGGAAAAAGAGCCGCTTTTTACATTGACAAATTTTTAAATAATAAAAATCCCGAAGCTTTTGAATTTGGCGATAAACTACCTGCTGTAGATAAAAATATTATTCTGCAAAGAAAAAATATTTCATTTATTCCGGCACTCAGCAATAAGTTCCGCAGCGTATCTGAAAGAATAAAAGATTTTGATGATATTGAAACAACATACACTGAAGAAGAAGTGGCTAAAAGCGCTCAGCGCTGTCTCGATTGCAGCAACTGCCGCGAATGTCATCAATGTGTTACTGCATGTCCGGCTAATGCAATAGATTTTTCACAGAAAAAAGAAGTTTTTACTTCAAATGCAAAATCAGTTATTATAACTTCAGGATATAAATTATTTAAACCCGAAGGCAAGCCTGAATACGGATATTTAAAATTTCCTAATGTAATTGATTCGCTTCAGATGGAACGACTGATTGCCCCGACACGACCTTTTAATAATGTTCTTCGTCCGGGCGATGGAAAGGTGCCTGATAATATTGCTTATGTTTTGTGTACAGGTTCACGCGATTCAAGCATGGAAAATAAATCATGCAGTGCTGAATGCGCCAATAATCCTATATGTTCACAAATCTGTTGCATGTATTCTATCAAGCAGGCTCAATTACTTATGGGATCTCTTCCGCTTGCCGATATTAGTATTTACTATATTGATATACGAGCTTTCGGAAAAGGGTATGAAGAATTTTTCCAGCAATCAAAGGGCATGGGCGTAAATTTTGTAAAAGGAAAGGTTGCGCGTATAAAGGAAAAGGATGATAAAAGTGGTGATCTGATTTTACGTTATGAAGATATTGCAACAGGAATAGTGAAAGAAGCAAAGCATGATTTAGTAGTATTATCCGTAGGTGTTTTGCCAAATAAAGAAATCCCGCAAATATTTACAAATGAAAAGTTAGAACTGGATGATTTCAATTATATAAAACAAACAGATGAGATGATAAATCCTTCGCGTACCAGTATAGAAGGCGTTTTTGTGGCAGGTGCTGCTTCAGGACCAAAAGATATTCCTGATTCAATATTATCTGCAGGTTCCGCAGCAAGTGAGGTTGCAAGTTATTTAAAAACATTTATAGAAATTCAAGACAAAACATAGAAACTAAGTTCACTAAGATTTCTTAGTGTTTCTAAGTGGTCTAAGTGTCTCAGTGGTAAAATTATTTATTACAAAATAGTAAAATGAAAGAACGAATAGGAGTATATATCTGTCACTGCGGAGGAAACATTTCCGATTACGTGGATGTGGAAGAGCTCAGCAGCATGATGAAAGATGAGAATGGCGTAGTGATTGCGAAGCATGTTATGTTTGCATGCGCCGATTCAAACCAGAAGGAAATGATAAATGATATCAGGGAAAAAAATCTTGATTCTATTGTTGTCGCTTCGTGTTCTCCAAAACTTCATCTTCATACATTCCGCGGTGTTGCTGAAAGGGCAGGGCTTAATCCTTTCAATTATGTTCAGGTAAATATTCGCGAACAGTGTTCCTGGCCTCATTCAGATCAACCGTTAGATGCTACAAAGAAAGCTGTCGGATTAATAAGGGCTGGAATAAAAAGAGTTGCTAATTCTAAAGCGCTTGAAAATACTGAAATTGAAGCAACGAAAGCGGTAGTAGTTGTTGGTGCAGGTGTTTCAGGGATGCGCGCTGCCATTGATTTGGCACGTATGGGAAATGAAGTATTTCTGATCGAAAAAGATTTTTTTGTTGGAGGTAGAACTGCACAATCAGATGTGTTATTTATGACTAATCAAAATGGAAAACAGCTTGTTGAACTACTTTACAATGAAATCAGATCATTAAAGAATATCACCCTGTTTACCGGGGCTGCACTTGAAAAAATATCCGGAAGCCTAGGTAACTTTAATATTGTTATTAAAATTAATCCGAGGTTTATTCATGATAAAGCTGATGAGAAGTTGTTAAACCAGTCAATTTCCGAATGTACCGTTGAAGTTCCTGACCAATTTAATTATGGCTTAACAAATAGGAAAGCTATTTATAAAAATTATCCTGAAGCATTACCCGATAAATTTGTTGTTGATGCAAAAGCGTTACAAAATGAAAAAGCATTTATTGAAAAATATTCATCGTGCATTGATATATATCAGGCAGCAGAAACATTAACACTTACAGCCGGTTCCATACTTGTTACAACAGGCGCTGATACTTATCAGCCAAAAGAAAATGAATATGGTTATAAAAAATTGGATGGAGTTATTACGCTTCCTGAATTTAAAAGGTTTATAGAATTAAATCCGGGGAAATTAATTTATAATAATAAAACCATTCGTAGTGTAGCATTTATTTATTGTGTGGAAAACAGGCAAACAAAAGGAGAAAATAAATATTGTTCAAGGTTTTGCTGCACATCTGCTATTCATACTTCTTTACTGATAAATGAAAAATATAAAAATATAAAATCATACCATTTATTCCGTGATATCAGAACTTATGGAAAGCAGGAAATTCTTTATGAAAAATCATCGAAGCAGGGAGATATTTATTTAAGGTTTGAGGAGAAAGAACCACCAATAGTAGAAAAGCAAGGCGAAAAGCTGATAGTAAAAGTTAAAGACTATCTTACTTCAAAAAAAGAAATTGAATTTGAAACCGACCTTGTTGTACTTGTAACAGGTATGGTATCGCGTTCAGACAGTAACACTATTTCCGAGAAATTGAAAATACCTATTGGCAACGATAAATTCTTTAATGAAATTCATCCAAAACTAAAACCGGTAGAAACGGTTATCAAGGGCGTATTTATTGGCGGTTCATGCCAGGGACCTAAAAATATTTCTGAGTCGGTTCAGTCATCATTATCTGCGGCAGCCAAAATAAATGCGCTTATTAAAAGTGGAAAAATTTCGGTTGACCCTATTGTTGCTATTGTTGATACGAATATTTGTGTTTGGTGCGGAAAATGCACTGAAGTATGCGAATATGATGCGCTTAAAGAAATTAAAGCTGATGTAAAAAATGTTGCATCAGTTAATAAGGCAAGTTGTACCGGTTGCGGAATATGCGCTCCTGTATGCCCTGTTGATGCTATTCAGGTCGCTCAATATACAAATAATGAAATTGAAGGAATGATTGATGGCTTCATGCAAAAAATTGAAATGAAAGAAAAATCTGTAGAAACTAAAGTTGAGGAGAAAGAAGGAATTGTTACCATGAAAGAATATCCGCAGATATGGAAACAAATTCTTCTGTCAATAGATGAGAAACCTAAGACTATACCTGAAATTTCAAAGGAACTGGAAATCAATAATGATTTGATAACTTATCATTTAATGACAATGAATAAATACAATATTGTTGAGTCGGCAGGGATGGATAAAAAAGAAACGTATTATTTATACAAATTGAAAAACTGATTATCATGGCAAAAATAAATCCGGATTTTGCTAAAGAAATAAAAAAATACGGTGCAAAAGATTTTGACGCCTGTTACAATTGCGGTAATTGTACGGCAGTTTGCGGACTTACAGACAAAAATGCAAACTTCCCGAGGATATTTATCCGTTACGGAACGCTTGGGCAACGGAAAGAAATTTTAAGCAGCAAAGAATTATGGTTATGCTATGCATGCGGCGAATGTTCTTTGAATTGCCCGCGACAAGCTGCTCCCGGAGATTATATGGCTGCATTGCGCAGGTATGCAATTGCCAGTTATGAACCTACGGGACTTACAAAACTTATATTTAAAAGTAATCCGTTTTCAATATTTATAACACTGATCCTTGCGGTTATTCTTGGATTTTTTCTGTTAACTATAAAACCCGATTATATTGTTTCAAGATGGATTTTTGATATAATACCTTACGATGTAATACACAACATGGGTTTAGTAATATTCAGCTTAACCGGATTATCAATGGTTTGGGGTGTTTTTTCTTTGATTAGAAAATTTTCAAAAGGGAAAAAGAAAGATGTGAAAAAGAAAAATTCATTATGGAGTTCTATTAGTAAAGTATTTATTGAATTGGGAACAATGAAAAGATATAGAATATGTGATAGTGAAGAAGAATCGCATTGGAAAACAAAACCTGAAATAATAAAACCATGGTTTGTGCATTGGTCAATTATGTGGGGATTTATTGGACTACTGTTTGCAACCGTCCTTGATTTTATTTTTAAAGATCCGGCAATGTCTATCTGGCTTCCCAGTAGAATACTTGGTACTGCAGCGGGAATAATGATGATGTACGGAACAACACTGGCAATATATTACAGGATAAAAAAAGTTACACGGTCATATAAAAATACTAATCTTGCTGATTGGGTATTGTTGATATTTTTATGGATTGCCGGTTTTACCGGATTTTGGCTTGAAGTATCAGTTGGAATTGCTGCTGAAAATTTATTCAATCAAATAATATTTCTGCTTCATACAGTCGTTTCGATGGAATTGATATTATTGTTTGCATTTTCAAAATTTGCACATGCCATATACAGGCCATTGGCGCTATGGTTTTATAATAACATAGTTTAATAAAAATTCTAATATTATATTTGCTGGATGCTGAAGTTTAGAGGTAAATACTAATATTAGAAATTATTTTAAATCCTAACCTCCTAAAAGAATTATTTTATTTTTTTTCACACCAAACTTGAATTAAGCTTTTTTATTATATTTTTGACATTAAATACTTGGCACTCCGGCTGAGTACATACTGAATTATTTTATTAACAAAACTATTTTAATGAAAATTCTAATTACTGGTGTAGCAGGCTTCATTGGCTCAAATCTCGCATCAAAACTAATCGAGCTAAACCATGAAGTCGTTGGAATAGATAACATGAGTTATGG
>CAINEZ010000591.1 GCA_903847905.1 uncultured Bacteroidota bacterium | reverse complement strand
TAGTAACAGTATAAGCTCCTGCGCTAAGACCTGATGCCGTTGAACTTGTCCCACTACCGGATGACCAGTGATATGTGAATGGAGAAGCTCCGCCTGTTGTAGTTACTGTAATGCTGCCATTGCTCCCGCCGTAACAAATGATGTCTGATTGCGAACTTGAAAAATTAAAGGTTCCGGCGCTTGTTATAACTACTGTATCAACTTTTATTTTCTGGGCACAGGCATTATCTGTTACTGTAACTATATAGGTTCCGGGAGATGTTACTGTTATTGTTTGAGTGGTTTGCGCGCCTGGACTCCACAAATAATGATAAGGGGCTAACCCTCCTGTTACGGCTACAGTTGCAGTACCATTTGCAGTACATGTAATATTTGTGCCGGTAGCATTTACATTAAATTGATTGCAAGGTGCTGTAACAGGCAAATCAAGTTCGGAAACAAATCCCTTACCACATACATAAATATTATTCGACAGTCCTAAACAAAGATCATAAACTTCGTCTGTAATATTTGATGTTAAATCAGTGCCGGGAATAAATGTTGTTCCGTTAAAAAAATAAACATGCACCTTATTTGTTCCACCAACATACACATTATTACATTCATCAACATCAATACCATCATGAGTTCTGCTTGCCCCACCAAAAGGGTAACTTGCGCTGGCTACAATAGAACCCAACAGAGCTCCATTAGCTTTACTCCATGCTTTGACAGTTTTCCCATCGTAGGAATAACAGTAAGATGAATTTACTGAAAGTCCGTTAGCGCGAACACCGGCTCCGTTGGGCAACCCAAACGTAGTTTCGTTATAACTATAACCTGATGGAACACCAAATGCAGAAGCATTATAAGGACTCACGCTTTTATATAATGTATTGGGATTACTGCCTGTTGTTACAGTATAAAAATCTCCATTTTCATCCATATCAACAGAAGCAACGTCATTATGCGTATTTGTATTGCTGTTGAAATTTTTAGCTGTACTGCTTGATAAACTAGTATTGGCTATAATCTGCATATTATTAGGAGTTACTGTACCTCCTCCAAATCCAATTAACTGGCTTGTGCAGGGGTTATAAAACATTGTCCATATCTCCTCCGTCCCGCTGAATGCACCCGAAGTTAAATCATTAATACCATTTGTGGTTATTCTCATTGCTTTAGGTCCTATACCACTCCCTGGGGCACCCTGACAAGCACCTTCACCAACAAAAACAGTTCCGCTCTGGGGTAGAATGCAAAATTTGGAATAAAAGTTTTCTCCCCATGGAACAGGTGTCTGAGGAAAAGTAAATGTCCAGATCCAACTTCCGGTTGCCGAATATTTAGCAATCGCCCAAGGAGATTGATATCCTCCCTCAACATAAACATTTCCGCTATTATCAATATCTATATCATAAGCAAGCCCATTAGGTGCCATAAAAGATCCAAGAGCCGTAGGAAAGATTGTCCAAGGGTCAATAATAATAGTTTGTTGTTTGTTGTTTGCCTGCCTGCCGGCGAGGCAGGTTGTTGGAATTAGAAATGAAACGGTATTATCATTTAATTTGAAAGCTGATGTTATTTTTTCAGAAGTTTCTTTATAAAAGCTTTGAGGCGCATGGTCGATTATTTTACCGAGTGGCGTATTTATTAGAATGTTTCCTTCTGTGGATGTTTCTATTTTGTCAAAATCGCCGGTATATTTCATTTTTACTTTGCTTACATCTGCGCCGGGGCGAACAATTAATGAATATTTTATTCCGCCCTCCTTGCCTGCCGGCAGGCAGGTTTCAGGAATAACATATTCTATATCTATTCCTGGATAAAGTTCTTTGTATAATAATTTCTTATAGCCTTTTGCTTTTACATTTTCATAGCCTTTATCACCAAAGGTGTAATAGCCTTCGGATACTTCGCTTGCTTCCATGACAGGGTTTGCATTACAGCCTTCCCATTGCATATTTA
>CAINEZ010000590.1 GCA_903847905.1 uncultured Bacteroidota bacterium | reverse complement strand
TATAACAATAGTTCGGTAATTTTTTCATGCAAAGATATGAACAAATGTATGTAAAAAACTTTTAATAAAGCCTATTGTAGGCGAAAGAAAAAGCATCAAGATTTGTTTTATGCAGAACAAAAGACTTGATGCTATGAATAAGAGCGAAACTCTTATCGGTGCAATAATAGGAAAACTGTCTGGATTGAACAAATCCAGAGAAAAATTTATGATAAGTATTTTCATGCTGTATTTAGGACTCAGAGGCAGATATAATTTTTTAAACATGGCACGTTACGGAGAGTATGGCGAACAAACATACAGGAATCAATTTGATAAGCCGTTCGATTTTATTGAGTTTAATACGACAATTATAAAAGCAAACTGTTCCTGTCATTTGGTCAATGCCTTTGATCCGAGCTATATTCCGAAAAGCGGGAAGGAAACAGAGCATCTTGGAAAATTTTGGAGCGGGTGTTCACAAAAAGTATTAAAGGGCATAGAGATAGGCGGGTTTGCTGTAGTAGATGTGGAAAACAATACAGCTTTTTCCTTAGAGGCAATTCAAACACCATCGGTAAAAGAACTTAAAGCAGAAGATAAAACTTTGGTTAATCACTATGTTTCCTTGGTAATTGAAAGAAAAGAAAATTTAATTTCTTTCTCGCCGTATTTGGCAGTTGATGGATATTTTGCAAAGAAAGAATTTATAAATCCAATAATGAATCAAACCGAATTACAAGTTATAAGCAAAATGCGAAGTGATGCGAACCTACACTATATATACAGAGGCGAATCAACTGGTTTGCGAGGGAGACCAAAAACATTAGATGGAAAGATAAAAATGCAGCAAATAGATAAACGTCGCATCAAACTTTGTTTTGAAAATGATGAAATAAAAATTTATGAAGGCATCGTATTTAGTAAATCATTAAAGAGAAAGATTAAATTGGCTTATCTTGAGCTGAACTCTGGAGGGTATGCTGTACTATTTTCAACAGATTTGAATTTAGACGGGCAAACAATTTATGTGTATTATAAATGTAGATATCAAATTGAATTTTTATTCAGAGATGCAAAACAATTTACAGGACTTACACAATGCCAGGCAAGAAGTGAAAGCAAAATGCATTTTCACTTTAATGCTTCATTAACCAGCGTTTCAATTGCCAAATGTGTATACTTTTTAAAGGATAGAAAAGCTAAAAGTGAATCATTTTCCATGAGTGATGTAAAAACAATGCACCTCAATAAAATCATGGCTGACAGAATTTTTGCAAACTTAGAAATTGACCTGAGTTGCAAAAAAATAAGAAGGGTTTATCGGGACGCTATATGGTTAGGTAAAATTGCGTGTTGAAATGCATTAAAAAATTAACGAACTATTGTTATAAGAAAACGAAAAAAATAAAAATTATCATAAAAAGGTGTTACCGTGAGCGAGCATTACGAAAAGTGTAATCACTTGATCCCTCCGGACGGGCTCCAAAAACAACAAAAGGGCTGGCGTGGGGAATGCAGCAAAAAGACCTTGCAAGCCCTGACCGATTCATTTCAAGGGAAGGGCTTGGATTTTTGATGCATGTAGGATTTTATATCTGTTATTTAAAGTAAGGGATTTGATACTGGATTTTTTTAGAAAATGCCAATTATAATTATTGATTTTTTAACAAGCATATATCTTTTTTATATTTTTGTTCAATCAAAAAGAAATAATTTATAGTAATCTACAAAATAATGACAAATAAAACTATAAATACAAGAATGGTAGCAGGAAAAAAAGTTAAAACAAAACAAACAACAGTTTCTTCCTTGCATCCATTCGATTATGCTTATACCATTGCATTTATAATTATTCTTACCAATTATTTTTCTTGGGTTATTTTTCATACTGCAATACAGACGAAAATAGTTTTTAATTTGGAGTCTTTATTTAGAATATGTATAAGTATTTTGCTTTCAGCACAACTATTGAGAATGTATTATCATTTAAAGGATTTTGAATTAACTATTGCAAAGCTTGGTGCTTCTCATTTTCTTGAAGTCTTGCCATTTAAATACTCATATAGAGAAAGGGTAGTAAGGATAATTCTGGCCGCAATCTTAGTCCTTTATTCTAAGATTGGTAATTTTGAATATGTACCATCAGTAACTTTGTCAGTTTGTTTTATTTTATTAATTATTTGGGATTTTATTGTTTGGGTTGGATTAAAAAAAATTTTAAACAAACCTAATGAACAGATTTGGATAACTGCAAGGCGTTTTTTTTATTTATCAAGTAAATATTCAGCACCAAATAATTTAGGCAAATATATCAGAAATAGAAAATTTTGGGAAAGAATATGTGGTTTAATGGCATCAATAATTGCCTTTGCGTTTTCTATTACTATGGTTTCACATTTATTTTGGATTTTCCTACTTTTCGCTATATTAGTACCGGGGATAACAATTTATGGACATTATAAATCTAACCTGAAGGGTCAAGTAGAACCAACTGATTTTTGGACTCCTTTTTTTATGCCTTTTTATTATATATTTGCAATTAGAAATATAAATAATGAAGATATGAATATAAAAATTAAAAATCCACCAAATGGATGGAAGATAGCTGCTATTAGCATACTTTTTCTTTTAATATTTGGTTTTTGTTTAAAACATTGTTATTTTGATAATCGAGATGATAAAGATGTAACAAAGACAGAAAATGAAAAAACAAAGATTAAAATTGCTACATCAAAAAATCTTTGGTGTACTTTAACTTTAGTGGCATTAGATCGTGGTTTTTTTCAAGCTGAGGGATTAGAACCACAAATGAATTATCAAGCAGCGGGAAGGCTTAATATGGATGCTCTTATTGGAGGTACTGTTGATTTTGCAAATGTAGTTGAAACTAATATAGCTTATCAAGCACTTAATAAAACAAAGGATTTAAAAATTCATGGACGTATTGTATCAGCCACTGATTATGCTATACTTACACGAGGTTCTTCGCTAATTAAAAATGAAAAAGATTTTATTGGGAAAACTATCTCTTATGCACAGGCGACTGGAGCAGAATCTTTTGTCTTTTGGTTTCTTGAGAAAGAAAAAATTTCACCTACGCTAATAAAACTTTATCCATTGCAACCTACAGGATTAGTTGATAATTTTTTAGGTGGAAATGGCGATGCTGTTGCAACATGGGAACCTTTTGTGTCAACAATTGAGAATCGTTCAAAGAATCTTGGGAAAATCTTTCGAACTGATTCTAATGGGTTTACTGGAATTATGACTGTTGCAACAAAGCAAACTTGGGCGAGCCAAAATCCGACCATAATAAATGCTTATGATAATGCCATGATAAGAGCTGCCCAGTTTGTAAAAGATAGTATTGAAGTAGCACAAAAAATTGTATCAAAACAAAGTGGGTTACCATTAACCACTGTTATTTCTGCTTGGACCCGATTTGATTTTAGATATAATAAGAATTTGGGAAAAGAAAAAATGTTGGTTGATGAGGTCATTAGAAGAATAAAAATTATGGTACCAGAAAAGAGTGAAATTATACCTGAAAGTGTTGATGAATATTTTAAAAGTAAAAATTAATCACCGGTAATGATTTTATAATGATAATTAATACAAGAATATCTAAGTTTTTAAAGATAATATTTCAACCAATAATTCTAATATTAATCATAATTGCTTTATGGGAAGGAATAAGGGTTGCCGGTTTTTTTGATAGCGAACTTGTACCAAGTTCAAAGGATATTTTTTTGTCTTTTAAGAACATGATCACCCATATAAAATTTTGGGAGGATTTATGGGCTACAATTTACCGTTCGTTTACTGGACTTTTCATTGCACTTATTATTGGAATCCCTGTTGGGCTACTAATTGGATCTAATCGTTTTTTAAAATCAACAGGATTACCACTTGTTGATTTTCTTCGTAGCATCCCAGTGACAGCACTCTATCCAGTTTTTGTGCTTACACTTGGAATAGGTGACAGGGGAAAAATTGGAATGATATTTTTAGGTTGTGTTTTGATTATTCTACTTCATGCTGCAAGTGGATTTGATCAGAGAAGCAGAATAAGACATCAAGTATCAAAATTGTACGGTGCTTCCAAAAGTCATCTATTGTTCAAAGTAAGTTTTTTTGAAGCGTTGCCAAATATAATTACAGGTACAAGAGTTGCGATTGGAATTGCTTTAATCATAAGCACATTGACTGAAATGTTTATGGGGGCAAGTAATGGAATAGGACAATCGCTAATGGAAGCTTATTCAATATATAATTTATCGGTGATGTACGCATACATTACTGCATTAGGATTAGTCGGATATGCAATAAACAGAATATTTGCAATAATTGAAACAAATGCAAATCAGTGGAGAATAAAATGATACCCCAATATAAAATTTTAGTCGAAAATCTTACTGTTGAATATAACAGTAATAAAATGCATCAGACTGTAATTTCAAACATGTCCTTTGAAGTAACAAATAATATGACGTTCGCAATACTTGGAACTAACGGTTCCGGTAAAACAACTTTATTGAATTCTATCGCAAAACTAATAAAACCTACAAGTGGTAGCACCTCAATTATTTCATTTCCAACTATGGAAAATAATCTTGACATTACTGTAGCACTTCTCAATCAAGATTATAGGCAAACAAATTATCCATGGGCATCTGCAATTGAGAACATTACTTTTCCTCTTAAGTTTAAGAAAATAAACAAAAGAAAAAGATTTGAAATTGGGAAAGAAATATTGAACGAAATTATACCTGAAGTTAATCCAGTAAAAAAGGTTTACAACTTAAGTGGGGGGCAACAACAACTGATAGCAATTGCTCGAGCAATAATTTCAGAACCAGATGTAATTTTAGCTGATGAACCTTTAAGCGCTGCTGATACTATACATACTATGCAGGCAATTAAAGCTATTGAAAGAATTAGAGAAGAAAGAAAATTCCCTATGATTTGGATTTCTCATCAAATTGATGAAGCTTTACTTTTGGGTGATACAATTGGTTTGTTAAGTAAAAAATCTCATGGATTTAGCAGAATAATTGAAAATCCTCTTGGGCGACCGCGAAATCTTATTGACCTTACAAATGCGGAAATTGTAAAATTAAAAGCAGAAATTATCGATTTTCTAATCATTGATGATAAAAATTAAAATTAGTATTATAGATGAAAAATAAAAAGAAAGTGATTAATACTAAAGATTCATTATCTCTATTAAATGAGAAACAGAAAGCACAAATATTACGGCAGATTCAATATCATATGGATGCGCCTCCATTTGAAAATGTACAGCTAAATAGTGTCATCACACTTCATATGGATATTATGCCTGATGTAACCCGACCCATGAGTTCAAAAGGGCTCGCAAAATGGCTTTGGTCAAATACTGATCTCTACAGAAACAAGAAAGTACTTGATATTGGTACTGGATGTGGAATTCAAGGAATTGTCTGTTTATTAGGTGGTGCAGAATCAGTTGTTTTTACAGATATTATGCAGGCAGCATGCAAATGTGCTAAAAATAATCTCCATAAAGCGGGGTTGGAAAATAAAGGAAAAATTGAGATGTCTGATTTATTCGACACTATTAAAAGCAAAAAAATATATGATTTAATTGTTTTTGCACAACCTTATTTTTCAGGGAAACCAATTTCCGGTTATGAGTTTACACGTGGAATGTTTGATTCGGAAGAATTACAAATACGATTTTTTAAAGAAGCCAGAAAATATCTTAATACAAAAGGAAGAATTTTGCTTATGGGTTGGGATTTTGCGGGGAAAAAAAATAGCCCAACTTACATTGGACCACAATATGGATTCCGAATTACTAAAAAAGATATATATTATGATTGGGTTGGTGTACAACAAGGCGAATTTCAAATATTATTATTTGAGTAGAAAATTTTATATAAGCGTAACTGGCTTTTATAAAAACCATAAATTTTTTTGTCCAAATGGTGGTAGGCTGTCGGATTCAAAGTTAGGGAATATTTCCGCAACCATTTCAGGGTAACAAATTGTTACCGGCAAACTTTGCTGACCGATGCTTTTCCAATACATCCGGCTAAACTGATATACCTGGTCTGTAAGTTCTTTGATTAAATTGGAATCTTCCAGTATTTCGGGTTTTGATGATGCAAAAGCAATTTTTATAGGAAAATGATATTCTTTGTTTGTAACTCTGCTTGTTTTAGTATAGCGAGTATTATTGAACAAAAGATATTCATTCTTGCTTACGTTGATAATTGTACCACTATAGGGCATTAGGTTGTCATCTGCAATATCAAAAGCAAGCAGTTCTTTACTTTCCGTTTTATTTATAGTAACAATGATAACAGGAATTGGTAAACCTAATTTATGCAATGTATTTACTATTGGTTCCATTTCCTTTTTACTGATGTCCTTGTAAAAATGAATAATAATGCGGTCTGCGTGTTCATGATCTACCAAAAATTTAAGGACAGCCTTACGGATAGAACCTGCAAGGGTATCTGTGTCGTTTGACAGAAAACAATCGAAATTATCAAAAATACCTTCATTGTTAAAACAGAATGCACTTGCCAGATACTTTGAATTACGTTTAGAGGAGTAAAAAGCTCCAATGCCGACAATAAGTTCAGAAGTTAGAGCACGGTTTAAACGCCAAGGTACACCACCTAACTTTGCAAGGATTGCAATTTCTATGTTTGGTAAAAAAAAGTTGAATTTTGGATTTGAAATGTTTTTCTTATTTACCACCTGAGACGTTATACCATGATTTAATAAAAGTTCTTTAATGCGATAATAAACATTGTGATTCGGATTGTTTGTTTCTGTTTTTGGAATAGGACTAACATAAATTGCAATGTATTGCGTATCGGGAAGAAATGTTTTATTACGAATAGTTTTATCAACTATTTCCACAGCATTATCGAGAGAATCAAAAGAAATGCTATCATCAGGGTCAATGTGGAAAGGTTGCTTTATGTATGTTCCTATATCAGGGAAAAGCTGGATTTCTTCGCCAGTTTCTTTTTTAATTTTATATCCTTTGATGAAATAATTGTAGAGATTTTCTACATGGGGTTTTCTGTCACTTTTCTGAAAAATAAAAAAGAAAAGGACATTGTTACTTTTAGCAGGTTTATGAGGCCCAAGTTTTAAAACATCTTTTTTAGGGTCATCACCTTTTTGATCTTTACCAAAAAGAAGCTGGTTAGAACCTTCGCTTATCATTAGCGTTTTTTCTGCTGATACTTGCAAATAGCCATCTTCTGATATTGGAATGTATGACCGGAACGAATCATTATTCAAATGTTCGTTATAGAAAGCATCAAGTATTTTTTTGTATTTAGGATAACGATTGTCGAAAGAAGGTTTATCGAAAACAATATTGAATTGTGGTTTCAGTTTATTGGTAAGTACCGGAAAAATCAAATCCAAGTCTTGCTTAAATTCAATAGGCATGTATTTATAACGATGCAATTGTTTACCATATTTTACCCAGTTGAATTGATCCGTTGGGAAGTTGGTTAAATCTTTAAGGCTTTGATTCAATACTTTTGTAGTACCATCGAATGAAACGACTAATTCCGGAATATCGGTTATTCGTGCAAATTGCGCTTTCAGCGTAAACAGATTGTATATTGTAAATTGCTTATTCGGCTGCTGCGGGGCTTTGAACCACACCTCAATTTCATTTGTAAAATTGTTATTGATTACATCTGCAATTTCATTGAAATATGAACGTATAAGAAAGCGGTGGTAATGGTTTGCAAAATAAATATTCTTAGATAAATCCACGTTAAAAATTAGAGCATTCTCTTTGGGTGTTTCAAAGTCGGTGTAAAGCCATTGTATTTGGTTTAATTCTTCACTTGAAAAATGATTTTCAATTACTCCTTTTAAATCTCCTTTATGAATTGGGCAATAACCATCTATTTTATTTTTGTAAAACGGAAATTCTGCTGAGATAACAGGCAGTGGAAATGGGATAATGTTAATTTGTAAATTTTGCTCCATTCTGAAAAAATTAAATTATCATATAAAAATTACTTTGTAAAATGATCCGCTAATAATTCAGCTTGTTTTAATACAGTATCAATTGCTTTTTGCTGTTTATCGGGCGGATAACCATATTTATTGAGTGTCCGGCGAACCAATACCATTAATTTTGCTCTTGCACTTTCCCGAATTGTCCAGTCAATAGTTGCGTTTGCTTTTACCTTATCTGCAATTTCCTGGGCAATCATTCGCAAGGTATCATCACCTAACACTTTTACTGCACTGTCGTTTGTTTCGAGTGCATCGTAAAAAGCAATTTCATCTTCTTTTAATCCCATTTCTTCGTTACGCTTGTCGGATGCTTTTATTTCTTTTGCTATTTCAATTAATTCCTGAATAATTTCGGCGGTTGAAAGTAAATTATTCTGGTACTTTTTTATTGCACCTTCAAGCATTTCGAGCAGTTTCTTACTTCTTACAAGATTTGTTTTAGCACGTGTTTTTATTTCATCATTCAGTATTTTCTTTAATAATTCAAGGGCAAGGTTCTGATGTTTCATGCCTTTTACTTCGAGTAAAAATTCTTCTGATAATACTTCCAAGCCTGATATTTCAGGCTTTTCGACACCGGCAGCATCGAAGATGTCCACAACTTTATCAGAACTTAATGCTTCATCAATTATTTGTTTAATTGCTGTTTCAATATCTGCATCGGATTTTCCTTTACCTGTAACCTCAAATTTTACGAGACGGGCTTTTACTGCCTGAAAGAATGCGACCTCGTCTTTTATTGCCATAGCTTTTTCGTGAGGCACTGACAGGGCAAATGCCTGACTTAATAATGAGACTTCTCTTATAAAACGTGCTTTGCCGTCCTGTAAACCCAAAATATGTTCTTCTGCCTGTAATATGATAGATAATTTTTCTATTGCTTCACCGGTAAAAAAACGTTTATAATTAAAGCCAGTGCTATTTTCATAATATGCTTTAGGTTCTTCAACTATTATATCCTTATACGTTTTGCTTTCTTCATTGAACATCTGGCGTACTACTTCCATTTTTTCGAGCATTGCCTCAATTGCTTTGCTCTGGTCTAATGTTGGCTCACCTCTACCGCCAGCATTGGAATAAAATGACAATGCAACTTTTAAGTCGCTTGCAATGCCCAAATAATCTACTACCAAACCGCCGGGCTTATCTTTGAAAACACGATTTACCCTTGCGATTGCCTGCATGAGATTATGACCACGCATAGGCTTATCAATATATAAAGTATGTAAGCAAGGGGCGTCAAATCCGGTAAGCCACATATTAACTACAATTACTAATTTCAGGTTATCGGCAGGGTCTTTAAACCTGTCGGCTAAAGAGCGACGTTGAAATTTAGTTGTATGATGTTTTTGCATTACAGGACCATCGGAACTCGGCGAAGTCATTACAACTTTTATACTTCCTTTTGTAATATCTTCGTTGTTCCATTCGGATTTTAAAGCAATTATTTCATTATACAAATCAACAGCAATTCTTCGGCTCATGGCTACAATCATGGCTTTGCCTTCAAAAACACTTTGCCTTTGTTCGTAATGAAATACAATATCTTTTGCAAGGTTTTTTATTCTATCTTTATTACCAACAATAGCCTCTAATTTAGTCCATTTTGATTTTGCCCTTTGTTTGTCGGTTACTTCATCGTCTTCTTCCAGTTCGTCGTCAAATTCCTGAATCAGGCGTTTACCTTCTTCATCAAGATTTACCTTTGCCAGTCTGCTTTCGTAATAAATGCGAACTGTTGAGCCATCGGCAACAGCTTGTGAAATGTCGTAAATATCAATATACTGCCCAAAAACAGCAGGTGTATTTACATCGGTTCCCTCAATGGGAGTACCTGTAAAACCTATATAAGTGGCATTAGGTAAAGCATCACGCATATATTTGGCGAAGCCATAGGCAATACGTTTACCAATAATTTCTTTTGTTTCTGAATCTTTTATGTCTTTGAGCGAAGCCTCAAAGCCGTATTGTGTGCGGTGCGCTTCATCGGCAATAACAACAATGTTAGAACGCTCTGAAAGCAAATCATATTCAACTTTTCCGGTATCAGGTAAAAACTTTTGAATAGTTGTAAAAACTATTCCGCCACTGGCAACTTTTAGTAATTCTTTAAGATGTTCCCTGTTTTCAGCCTGAACAGGGACTTGCCTGAGTAGCTGAGCGGAAGCGGCAAAAGTATCAAAAAGCTGTTCGTCTAAATCGTTGCGGTCGGTAATAACAACGATAGTAGGGTTTTGCATTTCGGGAGCGGTAATGAGTTTTCCTGCATAAAAAACCATGCTTAAACTTTTACCTGAACCTTGCGTATGCCAAACCACACCGCCTTTTTTATTACCGTCTTTTCCTGATGCTATGATTGCAGATTGCACCGCTTTATTTACTGCATAATATTGATGATAGGCAGCAAGTTTTTTTACTGTTACAAATTGAGCAATACCTGTTTTTGGGTCTTCCTTTTTTGACTTTTCAAAAACAATGAAATTGCGTGTTAAATCAAGTAATACCGCAGGGGTTAACATTCCTTTTATAAGTGTTTCAAGCTGCGGAATAAAACGAGATGCCTCTTTGCTACCATCAGCACTTTTCCAAACAGAATAACGGTTAAAATCGGCTGAAAGGCTGCCTGCCCGTGCTTCCATACCATCGGAAATAACACAAAAAGCATTAAAGATAAAGAGGCTTGGAATAACAGATATGTATGTTTGAATTTGGTCGAATGCTTTATTTATTGTTGCGTTTTCATCAGTTGCATTTTTTAATTCAATAACAACAAGGGGGATTCCATTAACGAAAAGTAAAATATCAGTGCGTTTATTTTGGTTGTTTTCAACTACTGTAAACTGATTGACTACTAAAAACTCATTATTTTCGGGGTGTTCAAAATCAATCAGGGTAATTTCATGACTTCGTTCGTAGCCATCCTGCTGATATGGGATTTTCACTTTCTCGATTAAATGCCCCTGAAATTCTTCGTTGTTATGGAGCAGATCGGGTGAATAGATTCTAAGGATTTTTTGAATAGCCTGTTCCTGTGCTTCAGGTGGAATATTGGAATTAATGCGTTTTATGATTTTACGAAGCCGATTTACAAGGATAATTTGCCCGAAAGTATCTCTTTCAGCTAATTCGGCACCTGGAGCAATAGAAATGCCCGGAATGTACTCCCAACCCAGCGACTGCAATACTTCTATTGCAAATTTCTCGATATTGTCTTCTGTTACCGGTTTCATTTGGCTGTTTTTCAGTAATTTAAAAAATATTTCACTTTACGTTTGTAAATATAAAAAAAAATAGTTGTACATTTGTACTGCTCATCTTTCCATAATAGGAAGAAGGAGTTTCGAGGCTCGATATATCCAGATATATACCGAGCCTTGCGGTTTTAATACACATCCGGTAATTTTTTGTTTAATTTCTTCTTCATTTTTTTAGTTCCGTAATCTCTATTCAAATAATAAGCGCTTAACAAATAATAATCCCGACCACTGTTTTGTGGTTCTAATACTATTACGTACTGCTGCTCCAAATCATAAATGTATGTAATAGTAACATCCTTTCTCTTTTTGAAATCACGCTCAATAACGCTGAATATTTCAACATTATCCTTTTTGTGTTCTTCAATATGGAATTTAATCCAATGTAAACGCATTGAGCGGTCTTTTTCAAAAATACGTTTTGTAAATTTAGTACCGTCCGGCTTTACTTCTTCAATTTCTTCACGGGTAAGATGATTAAACAAATTGCCCATAGTTGCTGCACCATCAATAAAAACCGGTCTGATTTGTTTTGTACGAAATTTAAAATCAGGGTTGTTTTCAATATCTCTGTTAAAAATATTACGAAGTGATTCCGTTCGCTGATTTTCGGACAGGTGCATTATCTCAAGTAGTTCAGGATATTTTTTTAACAAGTTCGTTGGCATACTCTTTCTACTTTAGATCAATAAAAAACAAGTTAAACTTTTCAGCACTTTTAGGAGTAGATTCGGTAAGCTCAATTTTTGTATGAGATTCAATCTTTTTTATCAGATTGGTTTTTGCTGTAACTGTATTCAATTTCCTAAGATGATAATTAATTGCTCCCATAATTAAATCGGCAAGTTGCATCAGGTAGCTTTCGTGTGATTTGATAAATTGAAGATTACGGATTGCTTTACTGTGGTTCAATATATCTGCTAATTTTTTTAATTTACCCTGACTGCAAGTGTCTTTTACATCAAGGTAAATATTATGTTTGCAATCGGGGTTAATTTTATGAAACAACAATTGGTAATACATTTGAAAATAAAAATCAGAATACTTAAAATTTTCTCTTGTTTCGTCAATTTGGGATTTATCAACAATAACAGCACGAAATTTAATATCAGTAGCAAAAAAATATTCAACTAAATCGGAATAAAAAGGGTATTGTGATTTTGAAACGCTGCTCCATTTTATTTCACCTTTAAACTTATGTTTTGCTCTAAGCATTTTTATATGTTCGTTGTGTTGCTTCAATTGGTTATAGCCGGTACTGGTATAAGCAATAATCATGTAAGGCATACCATCGTGTTGCAGGTGGGTGCTTTCATCGCAATATATGTTATAAGTTTTGCTCATTTATGATTAAAGTTTAAAAATTCATAATATTTATTTTTCATCTTCAACTGGTAATAATTTAAAAGAGTTTAATTCGGTTTCGTATGCGTTTAGGTCAAGATTGTAAAGAATTTCACTTGCAGAATAAGTATATACATCCATATTAAAGTCGCCGTAAAGATCATCCCAAAAATCATTAAAATTGGTATTGTCGTTATACCCTAAAACTGTTTCATTTGCAGGTCTTAGAGGGCTTCCTGTTTCAAATAGCTGAATTAGAAAAACAGCAACCAGTTCAACAGACTGTAATAAAAAATCGGATGTAAAAGTATCTACAGTCTCGATGTATTCATTTAATTTTTCAAGAGGTTTGCCATGTGAGGTTTTTCCAATTTCATTTCGTAATTTTCCCATTTGCTGACCAATATTTGCAATGGATTGACCAATTTGCCTGAATGTGTCGTTTTCGGAATAACCTAAGCTGGCAAAAGCAAGTTTTAGTAATTTACTTGGGTTATCATTATCGGAATAGGTTGTGTTTTTTAGAATGCAGATTTCTTTTGCAATGCTTTCTAAAAGTGATTTGGAGTTTTCGACACATAGAGAAAAATCATCTTTACTGTAGCCCTCAATACGCTTGATATATTCACCAAGAGGCTGCCAGCGGCTGTATTGTTCTATGATCGCTTTTAGATGTTCCATTATTCTGCCATATCTACTTTTATTTCACCGTTCATTAATTTTGGTAGAAGGGTGTCACGTAAAGAAATTAAATTGTACAATTCTTTGTGATTAATAAATATTTTATTGACTAATTTTTTTGCTTGTTGTGTAAAGGCAATTACTTTTTCTTTTTCAGGTTTTGCAAATTCAAAAGAAGGAGTAGCTATTTTGCTTAAATGTAAAACTGTTGTACCATTAGCACAACCCAAACAATGATGTTTAAACTCACGGCTACGCATTAAGAAGTATAAAAACTCTTTTGAAATCCAGTCCTCTTTTGGAACAACTTTTATCATGTCCATAGAAATAACAAGCGTTTCATGTTTTGGACTTGAAATAATTAATGCTGGGTTTCCGATAACGTCTGCCTCTTGTGTAATATCAGTATGTGCAACAACTAAATCACCCTCTAAAACAATTTGCTGTTCCTTATATCTTCCTGTAAAATCTTTAAAGCCATCAAGATTAAAACCTCCGTATCTATTGAAACTTTTAAGAGAAACGAGAGCAGTATTAGAAGGATTTAATTCAGAACTTTTATATGAAACACCATTTATACAATTAACATAATCATTTAAAGGAACTATAATTTCAGATTTATTTTCTTCAAAAAACCACTGCTTAAACAGAGTTTCTGCCAATTGTTCAAGGGTTTTATTTTGCCGGTGTAATAAATCAATTTTATCATCAAGGTTTGAAAGTATGAATGCAATGATGGTTTGGGTGTGAAGGTCGGGAGTATTCCAAACAGTGTTCTTTAAAAATTCCCAATCAGCACGAGGCATACGAGTACCTCCTTCACCACTATCAGCAGTATTTACAAAATCCCAATTTGCAAGAAAGTAAAAAAGGAAATTTTGATTAAAACCTTTCTTTGCTCTGCATACCCATATATCAGTAGAACAAATACCATCAAAATCAGGTTTTACAACTTTTCTGAAATAGCAACGAAGTTTACCAAACAAAACATCATTTGCTTTAAATTTGAATTTATTGCTTGTTACATCAGTTGATTTTCCGATTGAATTTAAACGTAATGTTTCTTGTTCGATGTTATCAAGTCCAATATAATTAAGGACAGTAACGCCATCGGGTTGATAACCGTCTTTAATTATCTCAACTATTTCAGAGAATTTATGTTCTTTCCAAGTACTCATTAAGCGATTATTTTTTTCCAATTTTTATAAAATTTATCTCCAATACCTTGCCACCAGACACGAATACGACCACTGTCAGAATTTGATTCAAACCATTCTTTTTTTTGCAATCCTGTACCATGTGGAAAAGTTTCCCAAAATGAATTTGTAATTATATTTATAAAAACATCTGTATGATCTGTCCATGGGTTGAGGTAGTATTTTTTACCTTCAAACATACCTTCAAGGTAGTTGCATAAAACAACCTTGCCTTTGCAAAGTTTTAATAAATTATTTATGTGAGTATCACCAAAACCATAGCCTATTAATAAGACAATTTCAGATTCTATAATATCTCTTTGAAATGAATAATAAAGTTGGATGTATGGATTAAATTTCATTCGTTGCATTTTATTGTAACCTGAAATTATTGGCGTTGGAATTAAAGGTTCTCTATCTATGCCGGTATCTGAAGATTGACCACGCCCAAGAAGGTCTATTGCTTTATTTGATTTTGTGACTCTCTCTTTATCAATAGTTGTTTCCCAAAAAACACAACCATGCAAATTGTAGTGGCAATTAATATCAAAATTATTTAGAATGTCATCACTTTGAATATTCCCTGAAGAATCAAACCCGTCAAAATAATTAAGGTGTCTCGAAATCCAATCATCATAATTTAGTGTGTAAATTCTCTTAGTCCAATTTGAATCAGGTAAATATTTTTTTAAGAAATTTTCGTTAAAGTTAGTCATTCCCTGATTATTTGAATCAAGGCTGTATGATACTAATGAATGTGTGATATGATTAATAAACGCCTTGAAAATATTTGCAATTAAAAGATATGCCTCTTTAACATATTGTTTATCTGTTGCCTTTTTAAAATCATTTTCTACTTCATCTTTTAATTTCAAGAATGATGGTTTAACCCCTTTAAACATATATCCTTTAATTTTTCTTTTTCTCCCGCCAACAACAGCAATTTTGTGCTTTGATACCTGGAAAGCATAAAATTCTTCTAAGAAATGAATAATGGTTTCAAAATTGACAACTGCAATATCCGCTTTTATTGAACGGGAATTGTTATTATAATGTTGGCATAATTTACGATAAATATATTCGCCGGGTTTTAAACCTCCAAGGGTGATACCATAAACCTCCAAATTTCGGATTTCATTTGTTAATGATTCAGTAGATATACCTGAAAAATCTCTTGTGCAAGTATAACCAGCTCCTGTTAAAATTGTAATTTTTTTAGCCATAGCTTACTGTAATTAAATTACTCAATTATGATTTTTGCAAGATTATTTTTTATAGCTTCATTAAGGTTTGATTCTTCCTCCATCTGTTGCTCTAATTCCTTTTTTAAAGCATTGAATCTTTCCGGAAAATTAAAATCGTCCTCATCATCGGGCAAACCAATATACCTGCCGGGTGAAAGAACATAATTTAATGCTTTTACTTCAACAGTTGTTGCCGATTTACAAAAGCCCTGTACGTCTTTATATTCAGCATCACTTGTTCTCCAATTGTGATATGTATTTGCAATGAGTGAAATATCCTCTTTAGTAAGGTCTCTGTTTCTGCGATTTACCAGAAATCCCATATTACGGGCATCAATAAAAAGTATTTTCCCTTTATTTTCTTTCTTTCTACTTACAAACCATAAGCAAGCGGGAATCTGCGTATTTAAAAATAATTTTGTAGGCAAGTTTACAATGCAATCAATCATATCATTTTCAATCATTGCTTTTCGTATATCTCCCTCGTTATTGGTTTTGGTAGTTAATGAACCCTTTGCTAAAACAAAACCTGCTTTACCGGTGGGCGATAGATGATAAATAAAGTGCTGAATCCACGCATAATTTGCATTTGCTGCCGGTGGTGGTAGTTTTGCACCTAACACACTCCAACGTGCATCATCACGCAATAAATCACCGCTCCAGTCGCTGTCGTTGAAAGGGGGATTAGCCAAAACAAAATCAGCTTTCAAATCTTTATGAGCATCGTTTAAAAAACTTCCTTCATTATTCCATTTTACATTGCTGCTGTCAATACCACGAATGGCAAGGTTCATTTTACACAATCGCCATGTAGTTTGGTTGCTTTCCTGACCATGTATTGAAATGCGATCGGATGGATTGATTGAAAGTTTGTTTCCATTGTTTTTCTTATAATAATCCCGATGCTGTTTTATAAAATCCTCGCTTTGAACAAACATACCACCAGAACCACAGCAAGGGTCGAATACTCTACCCTCATAAGGTTCGAGCATTTGTACCAAAAGCCTTACAACACTTGCAGGAGTATAGAATTGTCCACCCTTTCTGCCTTCGGCTAAAGCAAATTCGCCAAGAAAATATTCATATACGCTACCGAGAACATCTTTACTGCGGGCTTCCGCTGTTCCAATGGCAGCACTTCCAATTAAATCAATTAAACCACCAAGACTTTGTTTGTCGAGTTTTTCCTGAGCATACACTTTAGGTAAAACACCTCTTAATGAAGGATTATCTTTTTCGACAGCATCCATTGCAGTATCTACATCTTTACCGATAGTTGGCAGTTTTGCCCTGCCTTGTAAATATTGCCAGCGAGCCTGTGCAGGAACAAAAAAAACTTTTTCGGCTGTGTATTCGTTTTTATCTTCGGGGTCGGCTCCTTCAAAATCACCTTTGTTTTCTTTGAGTTTTGTGTAGAGTTCCTCAAAGGCATCGGAAATATATTTAAGGAATACCAAGCCTAAAGCAACATGCTTGTATTCGGCAGCATCCATATTCTTACGAAGTTTATCAGCAGCCTGCCATAACTTAACCACGAGAGGGGTATCTTCTGTATCGTTCTTTTTAGCCATTTTTATTTTTTGATATTCGTTAACATTTTTTTTACTGCTTCAACAAAGTAAGGTTGCCCTTTATAATCAGAAAGAAGTTTTTCAGAAATAAATTTAATCTGTAAACTTTTAAAATCAATTTCTAAAATCTCAGCTAAACCGGGTATCATATCTATTGTAAGCGGCCTTTCGCCTAATTCAATTTTAGACAAAGTGCTTGTGTCAATATCAAGCTTGTGAGCCACGATTCGCTGAGGAATGTTTTTTTGTTCACGCAATGTTTTAATATAGTTGCCGAAATCTTTACTTTTCATATAGACATTGAAATTTAGACAATTTTGTCAAAAATATAAATAAATTAAATTGTGAGCAAAATAAAAATGCAAATTGCAAACTCTGCAAAGTTTGCAATTATGACAAAATTAAAAGGGGTGTAAAAACGGTGTAAAATTACTGTTTTGAATATGTACCGTAGGTTTCCTGAGAAAGATATTTGCCGAGTAATGTTTTTAAAAGGTTGTCGACAGTGCGTACGGAAAGTTTATGACGTTTACCAATTTCAATGGCTTCGGCACGCTTAAACACCTTAGGAAGTTCTTCAAAGAATTTCTGTTTATTGCTACCGCCACGAAAAACATTAAACTGATCCTGCTTTGGTAAGTTGTGAAACATAAACAGGCTGTGGTCAAGAAAAAGTTGAGCAAGTTGCAGCGCTGCCTCAAAGTCGGAATCCATACAGGTAACATTTGCAGATGTTTCCCCATTTTCAAACTTACGCAGGGCTGTAAAAATCATAGCAATACGATAAAGAATAATGCCCAGACGCTTTACAATGCTTGCTGAATCTTCACCATTGAAAATAACTACCTCTTTTAACCACTGACCACATGAGGCGTTGAGTATATCCCATTGTTCCTTTGATAATTCAATTTCGGTGGGCGACTGTTTTAAAAACATGATGAGATTTACAACACTTTCTGATAATTCATTAAAATGCTCTGTAAGGTTGATTTTAGAAGCATAGGGAGAAACATCACGCCATTGCTGCTCTACTTTAAAAGCATAGAACAAAAAACGGCTGAAAAGACCATCTTCGGAAGAAGCTATAAGCCCTGTAACTTGGGATGGCGTGCCTGAAAGAGCAACCGACAAACGTGGTGAATCAACCTCAATATATTCGTTATTTGCTTTTTTAGAACTTGACAAACGTTCGTGATGAAAAGCTTTACGAAGCATATCAGAATATGAGCCCCAATCTTGCTTTAATACGTTGCCCATAGTATCGGCTTCGGTTTCGCATATAATCCCGTCGCCCTCGTTTTGCTCAATATGCCAAAGGATTTTAGCATAACTGGAATTAGCGGGAATAAACAATACCTTAAAAGGTGGCTGAGTCGGTGGGTCTTCGGATTCTTCACCTTTCTTTTTGCTACGTTGGCGGTTCCTGTACTCGTTCATTTCGGTATCATAACATTTTACATCTTCACGGCTGATTTGCAAAAGGGTTGAATGTTCTTTATCTGCCAGCATTTTTGAAAATTTTAATGCACCTTTTCCGCTTGCTGCAGGTGCAATAATAAAACAAAATAGATTCGGAAACACTGTTTGCTGTGCATAAACACCTTTTACATTTGGAAGGCAACCGCTAAGAATGCCTAAAGCACCAGTAAGAAAAACATCACGCTCCCGTTTATCCTGAAAGGCTGAACAACCCGACTTTAGTAGCTCCGGTAAATTGTTGAAAATATCATCAGGAATGAAAGGTGTTTGCTTTAGATAATCTTCAGTAGCTTCTTCTTCCTTTGAAATTTGGGTGTTTGCAGATTTAGGAAACTTTGCATATTCAAAACTGTGATTATTATATGCACTCTTTACGCTGTTGCGTGATTCATTTTCTGAAAGATCGTAACTGCTGAGAATAAACTGCAAGGCTTCGGATTCAGGAATACCGTTTCGATTGCAATTAGAAGCAAGCATATAAATAAAGTTATTCCGGTTTCCATTCAGATAAGATGCTTTGTTTTCGGTAAATTTCTTACACTGCTCAAAAATGGTAACGTAATCAGTATTTTCAGGTAGTCCGGCACTCTCAAAAAAATTGGATTCGGTTTCTGTAAAAATAAAAATCTGAGGTGACGGATTTATAAAAGTGTCTTTATCTGATGAAACAAAGCAAAGGCGTGTTATATCTTTGCATTTACTATCAGAAGCGATGCCCAGTATTTTCTCATAATACACCTGCACTTGCTTATAAGTTAAGGTATGTTGTTCTGCACCTGTCATTACTTTGATAAATACCTTTAGCCCATTTCCACGAGGGCTGCGGAAACATGCAAAAGTAAAAGGGATTCCGATTACCTGCTGAAATATATTTTCGAGATTATCGGAAGGTAGTTTGTCAAAATCAAGATGTACAAAACCGCTGTATTGTACTAAAAATTCAGGCTTACGCCCACCTTTAAAGGTAGCGGACGGAGTAAAAGCAGACAGTGATTTTTTTAACTGGTCTGCTTTATCTTCGTTGCCCTGATTGAAGTACAAACGTATCGGTTCAATTTCTGATTTGTATTTTTCCTGTTGAATATCCTTTAGGATGTCAAACAGAGGTTTGTCTTCAACAGGCTGGCTAAAACCTGCAAAGAGAGTGGAACAAGCCTTTTCTGTAGTAGTTTCGGTTTCTGACATACGTTAAGGCTTTGAGGGTTTGTAATTTTTTTCAAGCAATCCAAGAATATCGGATAGTTTGTAATAAAATTTGTTACCAATCTGCGAAAAACCTATAATCTTGTTATCACGCCAAATCTGTGCAAGTCGCTTACTGATGTTCATTACCTGAATGAACTCCTGATTGTCGAAAAACACTTCTTCGGGATTGGTTCGCTGTTTTTGCTCCAAGCGATTGAGCAATTGATTTAACCGTGCCTGTACCTTTTCTAAAGGTTCGAGGCAATTATTACATTCTCTCATAGCTGTTACCTTCTATGTGTATTAATGTAATCGGTTGCTTCTTTATCAATTTCATCAGTTGAATTGTGGCGGTTGCGTTGTAACCACGTATCTAATTCAGTCCTGTTGAAATAAAGTTTTTTACCCTGAGGGCAAAAGTGCGGAATCTGCCTTGTACTTGTAAGTTTATAAAGATGCGAGGCGCTTATTTCAAGATACCTGCATGCTTCGCTAAAATTTAGTACTGATTTTTGAAGCAGATTTTGTTCGTCTAACTTCAACTCAATTTGATTGAGCTTTTGAAGAATTAATTCATCTGATGTCATTTTTCTCGATATTTAAAGTTCGAGAGCAAAAAGACACGGTAAAGGAAAGGTAAAATGGGGGTAACGTTACCATTACCTATATTACCTTTTTAATCGGTATTCATAACTTTAATGTCATGGTTGTATTTACTTGGCTTTACAGAGAATTTCGTTTTTATTGTTCGCCACTCCTGTTTCGAGAACTGGAAGAATATTTTTTGTAAAAAATCAATCCATATAGGTTTTATTTCAGTAGTACCGAAAAAAGATTGGTGCATTAAATAATATGTATAGCGAATATGGTTTGCTGAAAGCTGAATTTTTGGAATTTGCTTTATTTCAGTAGGCAGTTGCTCATGTTCTATAAGGTAGTATGTGTATTCTAAAAGTCGGTTAAAATCAGGTTCATTCATTATTTTATCCTGATGCACATTGTGCCCGTTGAAATGTTTTAAAAACTCCTGAGCATCGGATTTTAGTTTATCAATAGCTTTTTTATCCAATACAGTTAAAGGTTTGGATTTTTTAATTGCGTGGTCATCATCAGGAGAAGGAACAGCAAAGGAATTACTCAGATTGCCTCGATAGGCTTCTGATTGCAAAGAAAGCCACTGATTCAGCTTTCTTGCTGCGGATTGTTGATTAGCGGGAATAGATAATTCCTGTATGAAAATTATTTTATCAATATTTTCAGTAATTATTTCAAAGCGTTCGTGACCATAAGTTTTTTGGTTGATTAATGCAGAAATAGAATCTTTGGCAGAAGTGAAATAGTTTGCAGACTTTGCAGAGTTTGCAAGGTTTGCAAAATCGAAATTATCAACAGTAATATTGAACTGTTTTATAAAAATATAGTTTTCAATAGCTGTAATTGCACCGGAAGAATAAAGCCCAGTGCTTATAAATTGGTTTTTCATTTCGTCAAGCAAGGTGCAAGCTGTTTTCAAATCATCATTGTTAGACGAAAGGAAGCGATTAACTTTGTTTGTAAAATAAAAAGTGCTGTATTGCAAAAATGATTTATCAGGAACACTTTCTTTTAACGTATTTATAAAAAATCCCTCAAAAGTTTCTGTTGATTTTGCATGAATGCCGTATAACTCCTGTACTTCAAAAATTAGTTTGATTGAGTGAAGTTTTAGTAAATAAACTGCATAATGACTGTTTCGGTTTATAGTTTCTTCGGTTGATAAATTGTTTACAGGTTGGTAAACCGGAATATCAGAAAAACCACATTTATTTAACTCCTTTGATGCGTTTTTCGCTATGTATTTTAAATGATTTAAGGCAGTATTTATAAGGTAGCGAATATCAATGTCGGCAGGGCAAGCAGTAACACCTGCAGCAAGATTATTAATATATCGCAGGGATTCTGCCTGTAATAATTCTGAATAAAAACGTGTTGCAGCATTAAAATGATTAGGTAATGAAAGGTCGTAAAGACTTTCAATGCTGAGATTTTGAACGTTTTTAAGGTTGTTCTCAGGAAAAACAAAAAGGTTGGGATGTCCCTTTAATAAACCTTTTATACGTGCATGTAATACCTGAACTTTACCAAAGGTAAAGGATGGCGCTTGGTTCAGAATATCTGAAATAAGCCTGTCATCTGAAAAATCTTTTTGACAGGGACGAAGTTCCCCAAAAAGAATACTGTTAAAAATTTCTGATACCATATTTATAAGTCTAATATTATTTTGTTAGCTGCTTCTCGTTTCTTTTCATCAATTACTTTTGCATAAACCTGAGTGTTTTTAAGGCTTTTATGACCTAAGAGCTTTGAAACAGTATAAATATCTGTGCCCAAAGTTAACTGTAAAGTTGCATAAGTATGCCTTGCACAATGAAAAGTTATTGTTTTTGTAATACCTGCAAGTGTTACCCAATTTTGCAACTTTACATTATGCCATGCACTATATTTTAATCCTATGAAAACACGATCTGGTTGTTTACCCCTTTCACCTAAGAGATTATAAGCTTGTTCAGATATTGGAAGAGTTTGCGTGCCTTTTGTTTTTTTCTGACGGAAACGGATATAATACCCGATTTCATTTGAATGTTGAACATCACTCCAAGTAAGGTTTTGAATATCTGACCATCTTAAACCTGTCAGGCAGCTAAAAATAAATGCAGTTTTCAAAATTGGTATTTCACAATCTGCTTTGACAATGGCTTGTACTTCATCAAGTGTGAGAAATTCTCTTTCAGTATCGCCTAATCTGATACAATCAACTTCGTCTACCGGATTGCGGGGAATGATTCCTTCTTTATATGCCTGATTTATGGCCGCACGTAATTTATTAAAATAGGATGATTGCGAGTTTTGAGCAAGTTGCTGTTTGCCGGGCTTTTTTGCTTCATCTTTTAAATAATCTTTGAACCCTTCAAGCCAGCGTTTATCAATCTGTTGAAAGGTAATATCAAATTTAGCGTATTTGCGAAGATGTTTTAAAACACTATCCCAATTACCATAATTACCAATACTCTCTTTCCTCTTTTCTGTAAGATATTCAAAGTACCTCAAAAAGCTACCTTTCATTTTAGCCATATCCTGCATACCATAGATGCCGTTCTGCAATTCAAGTTGTCGCTTGGAACGGATTGAATCAGCTAAATCAAAGGTTTTTTTGTTATCATCTTTTTGCTCTTTTGTAAGTGCTCCCTTTTTCGGTTTGGGAGTTAAATACAACTGAAGGTATTCGTATTTACGTACTCCTTCATGGTAAATGTCGAGATACAGGCTTATTTTATTGCTTTTCTTACGTTGGCGAAGTGCTACATTCATACCTTTATTTATATAAAAAGGTTATCAATAGTTGAACGTTTTATAATTGAACGAGCGCCCAGTTTGGCAACTCTGATAATGTTTTTTGCAATCATTCTTTGTATTGTTCTGCGACTTGCACCCAATAGTGATGCTGTTTCGTCAATACTTAAAAAATCTTTTTGCTGAACTGCAAGAGTTATTACAGATGGCTCCGGATTCTTTTTCTCAAATGATTCTTTATAGGTGTTTAGTTTTTCTTCACGTTTAAGCTGCTTGTAATGTTTACTATTACAGGTATGAGAACAATAACGGGTAGTAAGAGTTTTTGCAGTATATTCTTTACCGCAGAAAATGCACTTTTTTGTTACCGAAAGCCTTGTACTCATGCTATGTCTATATTTGCCTGTGAGTGTCTGTATATGTCGTGATGCGACTATATGTGACATTTACTCTCCAACTTGTTGCCCGGAAACATTTATTAAAGCACTTGGGCAACATTCAGGCAACAAATATAGACAAAAAAACAACAATCGGGCAACAAATAAAAGAATAATTATTAACTTAATGTTAACAAAAAGAAGATGTTAGGAAAATAAAAGAAAGATGATTACTTTCCTATACAAAACTTACTAAAGATAGAATCTAATATTTCTTCTGTTGTAATATTACCGGTTATCTCGCCAAGGAAATGCAGTGCCGACTTGATATGAGTTGCAAGAAGATCGTTTGAAATACCGTCATTTAATCCTTTCATCGCTTCTGTAATTGATCCCATTGAATTATGTAGAGCTTCGTAATGACGGGAATTTGTAACAATTGTTCCTTCCGTGTTATTATATATTTCACCAACAGATTTTACCAGGCTTTCAGTAATAAGTTGAATATTCTCTCTTCTTTTAGCGCTTATAAAAATGGGATCATATTCTGTGATATCTTTGAATTCTTTTGGTAATTCAACAAGTTTATCAGTTTTATTTGCAATAAGAATAATTTTTTTATCATGATAAGTATCTGAGGATTTAAAATTTTTCATAGTGTCCTTTATTTCATCAATGCTGCTTTCACTGATGTCGAATAAATAAAGTATAATAGAAGCTAAAGCAATTTTTTTGTAAGTTTTTTCAACTCCCATACTTTCTATCTTGCCCTTAGCTTCGCGTAATCCTGCTGTATCAATAAACCTGAAGCAAACACCCTGAATATTTATCGAGTCTTCAATTGCATCCCTTGTTGTTCCTGGTATATCAGACACAATAGCCCTGTCTTCATTTAAAAGGATATTCAGCAGCGTTGATTTACCAACATTAGGCTTACCGATAATTGCAACAGGTATTCCGGCTTTCATTACATTACCTAAAGAATATGATTCCAGCAATGCCGAAACCTCTGATTTTATTTTATTCAATAGGTCACTTAATTTTTCTCTGTCAGCGAATTCAACATCCTCTTCACCAAAATCAAGTTCAAGTTCAAGCAATGAGGCGATCTCAATAAGTTGATTTCGTAAATACTTAATTTGAGTTGAAAAACCACCTTTCATTTGTTGAATTGCCAGTTTATGTGCCGCGTTTGAATTAGAAGAGATAAGGTCAGCCACAGCTTCGGCTTGTGCAAGGTCCATTTTCCCGTTTAAAAATGCGCGCATTGTAAATTCTCCTGGCTTTGCAGCTCTTGCGCCATTCCTGATAAGTAATTGAATTATCTGTTCCTGGATAAAAACAGATCCGTGACATGATATTTCAACGATATCTTCACCGGTATATGAATAAGGATTCTTAAAAATTCCAAGCAGTACTTCATCAATAATTGAAAGGTCTTTGCCAACTATTTTCCCTAAGTGTAAAGATTGTGATGTAGCTGTTAAGATATCTGCTTTTTTATTAGGTATAAAAATCTTTTTACATATTTGAAAAGCTTCCGACCCTGAAATGCGGATAATTGAAATAGCTCCAATCCCGAAAGGCGTACTTACCGCACATATTGTGTCGTTTTGAAATGTTTGTGATGACCTTGATTTCACTTGTAGAGTAATTATTTTTTACAAATTTAGATAAAATGATTTGTAATATTAAATTCATCAGCTATTTTTGTATGACTTTTCACCGTCCAACTTAAATAAAAAAACAATGAGTGTCCTAATAAATAAAGATTCTAAAGTGATTGTACAGGGCTTTACCGGCACTGAAGCCACTTATCATGCAACTCAAATGATTGAATACGGAACAAACATAGTTGGCGGTGTTACTCCCGGAAAAGGAGGACAGACACATATTGGAAAACCTGTATTCAATATGGTTGCTGAAGCAGTATTAAAAACTAATGCCGATGTTTCTGTAATATTTGTACCGCCTGCATTTGCTGCTGATGCAATAATGGAAGCCGCTGAAGCGGGTATAAAAGTTATTGTTTGCATTACTGAAGGTATCCCTGTTAAGGATATGGTTGCAGTAAAAGAATATATCAGCACCAGGGATTGCAGGTTAATAGGACCAAATTGCCCAGGGATAATAACTCCTAGTGAAGCAAAGGTTGGGATAATGCCTGGCTTTATTCATGCGCCGGGCAGTATAGGAATAGTATCGCGCTCCGGTACCCTCTCGTATGAAGCTGTTGACCAAATTACAAAAGCCGGACTTGGACAGACTACAATGATAGGTGTTGGCGGAGATCCAATTCCAGGAACTACAATTTTAGATGCAGTAAAACTATTCATGGATGATCCCGAAACAAAAGGTATTGTTATGATCGGAGAAATTGGCGGATCTATGGAGGCTGAAGCAGCATACTGGATAAAAGAGCAAGCACTTTTGCCAGGAAGTAAAGGTAGGAAGAGTAATAAACCTGTGGTTAGTTTTATAGCAGGCGCTACTGCTCCAAAAGGTCGTACAATGGGTCATGCCGGAGCTATCATTGGCGGAAAAGATGATACTGCCGAAGCCAAGAAAAAAATATTACGCGAATGCGGAGTGCATGTTGTAGATTCCCCTGCAGATATTGGAACAAAGATGCTTGAAGTGTTATAAATACGTACAATATCAATGGTCATACAGCCGTTCCGTAATCCTGAACAATGTCAGGCTGAGTTTATCGAAGCCTTGTCGAAGGATTAGGACGTGTTGAAGTCGACCATCAAGAGCCACTCTTCGACACGGACTTTTTATCTCCAAAACCTATGTCATTTCTGGCTTTGAGTGACTCTTAAAAAAAAAGTAAAAATGCGTAAAATCGATAAATAATAAATACCGATAAACGAATATAAAAAATCTAAAATCTAAAATCAAATTTACTTCTTTTCATACGCTCCCAAATCCGGCGCTACATTGCTTGTCCTGTTATGCCGAAGTATATCAAAAGGAATATATGTTGCAATACTCATCAATCCTTTGTCGATAGCAGGTGAGCCATCATTAAGCTGATAATCATTAACTGAATAGTCTATAAATGCAGGGTCGCTGTTAATGATACAGTTTGCAAAATAATTTGCATTGCCGGTATTAACTCCTGTTTTTAAAAGGCAATGATCAAATTTGTAATTAAATAATGCGCCTTGTAAACTGTCAAGCAAAATCTCTTCCGAAAGAGAGCCGTAAACAATGCAATTCCCAAAGTATGCTTTTTCCAGATCGCGATGTATAATATTTTCGTTTATGTCTTTGTACCAGTTATTCAGAACAAGTGAAGCGGTATTCCTTGTAGAATAGCTCCAGTAATTACCAAATGTGCAATGCCTGAAATCATATTTTCCTCCCATATTCAGCACTACTGCGTATTGCGAACAGTTACCAATAACACAATTTTTTGCTTCAACCCAGCTCCCTTGCGCAAGGATACCTGCCGCTCCCATGTTCTCAATAATAGTATTCTCAATTTTTAAAGTTGGTTCAGTAGGATTTGTTGTTGTTGTATCGGCATGTATGCCTATATATCCATTTTTAATTATTGCGTGATTAATTTCATTATTCTTACTTCCTGCCGAAAGCCATATCTTACCCCATTGTCCGGGTTTGTCATTGTAATATTGTTCAAGCCTGTCGCCCTGGAAAGTAACAGGATTCCCTAGAGTTCCTTCAACTTTAAGAGTTCCGTCTTTATAAACCCAAAGCACAGCATTTTTATGCAAATAAATTCGTGCATTTTCTTTTATTGTTAGGGTACAGGCTGAGTCTACAACAGCATACCCGTATATCAAATGCGGCTTATCATTTGTCCATATATCATCACATTTAATAATAGAAAACCATGGATTTCCCTCAGGATATTTCGGCGTGTGATAATATGCATCCTGCCCCCATGCAACAAGCTGAACCTGTTGCAGGTTTCCGTTAGTATTAAAAAGAATGGAATCGCTTACTACTAATGGAGAATTACTATTAGTAGGATCTACTGTAACTTTCACAAAAATATATATACTGTCTTTTGGTTCAATTTCAATGTTATCTATTTCTGTTGTAGCAATACCATCAACATTTATTCTGAAATTAGAATTTGTTCCGCCGGCAAGCCTGATAGATGAAACTTTTATTATCTCGCTGTAAGGATTATAAACTTTTAATTGTTTTGTTACAGAACCTATTGTTGTAAATACAGTATCGAAAAGGATAAGGTTGCTCGAAAATTTAACCTTAGCGCTAATATCATTAATTATTTTATCTTTTTTACAGGAACTTTCGAAAAAAAATAATATCAAAAGAATTGAAACTATAATAGAATTTTGTAAAATTTGTTTCTTCATAATCATACGTGGCTTTCCAAAAGCAAAAATAAGTATTTAAAACTACTTACGTAAAATTTAGGTTATTATTGTATTCTGAATATTTTACCTTTTTCTATAATGATTGTTTTTGAATAAGCAATAATAAAAATATTTGCCTGATTAATTCACAAATTTTAAAATATATTGGGCTAAAGCCCGAAAGCACTATAATTTCTATTGCTTCGACCTTAAGGTCGGGTTAATGCAAAAACTCTCTACATAAGGACTTTAGTCCAATTTGTGAATGAATCAGGTTAGATAATATTGTTATTTCGGCAGATATATAGATAAATTATTTGTAACTTTGCAAAATAGTTATTTCTAATTACTTAATCCTGTTTGTTAATAAGTTCTTTAAGAATTGATAATGTTGTTATTCATATACAGTTATTTAACTTTTTTTAATGTCAAATTTAAGAAATATTAAGATAAAATTATTATTTTGATAGATAAAATATTTATATTTTTGCATAATAGTTTTTTTAATTACTTATCCTGACTATGAGTTACATAAACTTTGATAAGAATCAGCTTGTTAATCTTGAATATTCACTTAACAAGGAACTACTGCGCTCTAACAGGGCGGGCTCTTATGCCTGTACAACTATACTGGGGTGCAACACCAGGAAGTATCATGGCTTACTTGTAACTCCTCAACCAGCAATTGACGGAGAAAATCATGTGCTGCTCTCAGCTCTTGATATAACGATTATTCAAAGGGAAGCTGAGTTTAATCTAGGCATTCACAAATATCCGGGAGGAGTATATAATCCAAAAGGTCATAAATATTTTAGCGATTTTACACTAGAACCAATCCCTAAACTTACTTTTCGTGTAGGTGGTGTTATTTTAAGCATGGAATTGCTTTTAGCTTTGGATGATGAAAGATTGCTGGTCCGTTATGTCCTTGAAGATGCTCACTCTCCTACAATTCTTAAAATACGTCCTTACCTTGCATTCAGAAATGTGCATAAATTAACCAGGGCCAATGTCTTTGTTGAAAGGAAATATGAAAAAATTGAACATGGAATAAAATACCGAATGTACACAGGTTATTCCAATCTCTTCATGCAATTCTCGAAACAGCCCGAATATACTCA
This sequence comes from uncultured Bacteroidota bacterium, assembly GCA_903847905.1. Taxonomy (GTDB): domain Bacteria; phylum Bacteroidota; class Bacteroidia; order Bacteroidales; family CG2-30-32-10; genus CAINEZ01. Next base: position 6,197 of record CAINEZ010000590.1, on the reverse strand, counting down.
TTCTCCTGACTGGTTCTATAATATCGAATATGATCAGGAGCAATCAAGAGGTTATGATTACCAGGAAGACCTTTTTGTACCTGGTTTCTTCGAAGTCCCTATAATAAAAGGGGAAGCAATAATTTTTTCTGTAGGTACTTCTGAAAGAAAAACATCTGTTCTGAAAAAATTATTTACTACTGAAATCAAACAAAGAATACCAAGGGACAGCTTTGAAAATAATTTGATCAATTCCGCTCACCAGTTTATCAAGCGCAGGGATAAGAAAACTGAAGTAATAGCAGGTTTCCCATGGTTTGGCAGGTGGGGAAGAGATACATTTATTTCATTACCCGGAATTACACTTGCTATTGACGATCCCAAAACATGCAAAGCTGTGCTCGACACAATGTCTTCCGAATTGGATGGACCTTTGTTTCCAAATGTTGGGCACGGCAACCAGGCGGCATACAATTCGGTTGATGCCCCTTTATGGTTTTTCTGGGCTTTGCAACAATATGCAGAATATACTAAGAGTAAAGAAAGTACTTGGAAAGAATATGGCCGTAAACTTATGATGATCCTTAAAGGATATAGAGACGGAACTATGTTCAATATTAAAATGCTGGAAAATGGATTGATTTACGCAGGCGTTCAGGGAAAAGCCTTAACATGGATGGATGCAGTAGTTAACGGAAAGCCTGTTACACCAAGGATAGGAATGCCGGTTGAGGTAAATGCATTATGGTACAATGCCATAATGTTCGCTTTAGAAATTGCAAAACTTGCAAACGCAAAAAGCTTTATTAATGAATGGCAGCCTATTGCTGATAAATTCCCGGAAGTATTTAAAGAAACATTCTGGTGTAAAGATAGATCTTATCTTGCCGATTATGTATGTGGCGATTATAAGGACTGGACAGTAAGACCTAATATGGTTTTTGCAACTTCATTGCCTTACACACCTTTACACGATAAAATAAGGCAGCTTATACTTGAAAGGATACAGCAGGAATTACTTACTCCGCGAGGATTACGCTCTCTTACACCTAAGCATCCTGATTATGAAGGTTCATATAGCGGTAATCAGGCTGAAAGAGATATTGCATATCATCAGGGTACTGTATGGCCATGGTTACTCGGGCATTTTGCTGAAGGATATCTTAAAGTACACGGTAAAAGCGGACTTCCTCTTATTAAAAGCCTGTATGAAGGATTTGACTCTGCAATAAAAGAATATTGTGTTGGAACTATTGCAGAGATTTATGAAGGAGACCCCCCGCATAAAGCAGTTGGCGCGCTTTCGCAGGCATGGAGTGTTGGCGAGATTTTAAGAATGCGTAGATTGATTGAAAAAGTTGAGAAGAGTAAGTAGAATATTTTTATTTATAATTTTTTGAAATGAGAGTATTAATGTTTGGATGGGAGTTCCCACCTCATATTACCGGTGGTTTGGGAACGGCATGCTTTGGTCTTACAAAAGCATTGCTGAAGCAGGGAGTTCATGTTATGTTTGTTGTGCCAAAAGTTTACGGGGATGAAAACCAGGAAGCAGTTAGGATTCTGAATGCAAGTGACATTATGATTGATATCACTGATGAAACTTTTCAGGAATACTGGAAACAGATAACTTATATGGAAATTGGTTCTAACCTTATCCCTTATGTTTCTCCTGAAGAATTTGAAAGACTGATTAATGAAAATGTTTTTGATAAAAATGAAACAGAACAATCGATATTTTCTGAACAATTTCTTTTTTCCGGAAAATACGGAAAAGACCTTATGAAAGAGGTTTCGAGGTATGCACTTATAGCTTCTTCATTAGCGGCATCTAACCAGTTTGATGTTATTCATGCTCATGACTGGCTTACGTATCCTGCAGGAATAGCGGCAAAAAAAATAAGTGGCAAGCCCTTGGTTGTTCATGTTCATGCAACTGAATTCGACAGGTCGGGAGAAAATATAAACCAGAATGTTTACGATATTGAACGCAAAGGGATGGAAGCCGCTGATATGGTTATTACTGTCAGCCATTTTACACGGCAAATAGTGATTGACCGTTATGGAATTGATCCGGATAAAGTTGTTACGGTTCATAATGCGGTTGAGCCTTTTGATAATCTTGCAGTATTAAATGCAAAAAAACATGTTAAGGAAAAAGTTGTTACATTTTTAGGGCGTGTTACGTTTCAGAAAGGCCCTGACTATTTTGTAGAAGCCGCAAATAAGGTTTTACAAAAAGATAAAAATGTGCGTTTTGTAATGGCAGGACAGGGTGATATGCTTAACAGGATGATCAAACGTGTGGCTCAGCTCAAAATATCAACACAGTTTCATTTTACCGGTTTTCTGAAAGGGGAGGAGGTTGATACGATGTTTGCAATGAGCGATGTTTACGTGATGCCATCAGTTTCCGAGCCGTTTGGAATTTCACCTCTTGAAGCTTTGCGGTCAAATGTGCCTGTTGTTATTTCAAAACAATCCGGAGTTGCTGAAGTTTTGCGCCATGCGTTAAAAGTAGATTTCTGGGATATAGATGCACTTTCCGATTCAATATATGGTTTACTGCACTACGAAGCGCTTTCAAAAATGTTCATTAAATATGGAAAAGAAGAAGTGGATAATATGAAATGGGAAAATTCAGCTATCAAAGTTCGCTTGGTTTACGAAATGTCTATTGGCAAAGCGAATAAATAATAATTAATAAAATCAATATATAAAAATGAGAGCATTATGTTTTTATTTTCAGATTCACCAGCCTTTCCGGTTGCGATCCTACAGATTTTTTGATATAGGTGTGAATCACAATTATTATGATGATTATTCCAACCGCTATATTTTACGCAGGGTTGCAGACAAATGCTATATTCCCGCAAACAATATTATGTTGGATTTGATCAAAGAATTCGGAACTTCATTTAAGATTAGTTATTCCATTTCCGGGGTTGCACTTGACCAGTTTGAAATGTACACTCCTGATGTAATTGAAAGCTTCCAGAAACTTGCAGCTACCGGCTGTGTAGAATTTCTTTCAGAAACATATTCACATTCACTTTGTGCTCTCAAGAGTAAAGAAGAGTTTAATAAACAGGTTAATCAACAATCTGAAAAAATATATAGCTTGTTTGGATGTAAACCTTCTACTTTCAGAAATACAGAGTTAATTTATTCTGACGGGATAGGAGAGATGATTGCCGAAATGGGTTTTGATACTATGCTTACAGAAGGCGCAAAACACGTGTTAGGATGGAAAAGTCCGAATTTTATGTATTGCAATTCCATAAATCCAAAACTTAAAATTTTACTTAAGAATTATCAGTTAAGCGATGATATTGCATTCCGCTTTTCTCAGACCAGTTGGCCTGAATGGCCTTTAACAACTGAAAAATTCGTCGGATGGCTTAACGCTGTACCTCATGAACAGGAATGTGTGAATTTATTTATGGATTATGAAACATTCGGCGAACATCAATGGCCTGAAACAGGAATTTTTGATTTTTTAAAGGCTTTGCCAGGCAGGGTTTTTTCTCATTCCGATTTCGAATTTCATACTCCAAATGAGCTGTCACATTTATTACAACCTGTATCGCCTATATATGTTCCTTACCCAATTTCTTGGGCTGATGAAGAAAGGGATTTGACTGCATGGCTTGGGAATGACTTGCAGGACGATGCTTTTAATAAACTATACGAAATTGAGGAAAGAGTAAATCGTTGCAGTGATCCTGAAATCCTGAAAGATTGGAAATATCTGCAAACAAGCGACCACTTCTATTACATGTGTACAAAATGGTTTTCGGATGGTGATGTGCATAAATATTTCAACCCATATAATACTCCTTATGAAGCATTCATAAATTATATGAATATTTTGTCTGATTTTTTATTAAGGATTAACGAGATTTGTTCACCTTCGGTAGTTAATGAAATAAAAACAGAACAACATTTTGCAATCGCCGAAAAACCTGCCATTAAAAAAACTCCTAAAAAAATAGTTAATAAAGAAACAGTAAAGAAAAAAAGTGCTGTCAAGAATAAAGTTGCAAGAAAAGTTATTAAAAAGATTGAGCCTGTAAAGAAAGCAGAAAAATCAAAGACTTCACCAAAAATTATAACTGAAAAAAAAATAAAGAAAGTTGTTGGAAAACTAAAAGCAACACCAAAAAAAACTGTGAAGGGAAGTCCGAAATCTGCAAAAAAAAAAATTCCTAAAGTAAGGGGCAGCGAACTTAATCTTTTTACTTATATTTCAAAAAAGAAGATAAAAGAAATTTTCAGCAACTTTGAACTTAAAGTGCTTGCCCAAGCATTGATTGGCGCTGAAACTAAAATTGAAGAAAAAGTGAAAACAGCGCTGGGGCAGGGGATGGGAAGAAAATTAAAAACTGCTATTGGCAAAATTGTTAACCCTACTGCCGATGAAATAAAAGATGCAAGAAGAAAAATAGAGGAAAGGATTAAAACTTATCTTGCTTGAAAATACTCTTCCTTTCTTTTAAAATTAAGCGCATGTTGCAAACCAATCGCTTACAACCATTTTATTAAAACACACCAGCGTCACTATTAGGGTGTAGCATACTTGATAATTACAACCCCGGAGCCACCTGCTCCGCCAGTACCACCGCCACCCGAGTATCCACCGCCACCACCGCCACCCGAACCTGTGTTTGGTGCCCCGGCCCCAGCATTCATATCCCCACTGGTTTTTCCTCCACCATTTCCACCAATGCTGGAACCACCAAGTCCATGTCCTTCCGACGTATAATCCCAGCCAGGATCTCCCCCTCCTCCTCCTCCGGCATAAAAAACAGGGGTTCCTGTAATACTGTTTGAAGTTCCGGCTCCACCATCCGGCCTGTATGTCGTACCCACGCCAGGAGCAAAAGAACCGCCGCCGCCGCCTGTATTCCGATGGCCGCTAGTATAAGGATAAGAATCTCCTCCTTTATATCCTTCTACCGGACTATAGCTACCGACATTTCCAGAGCCACCAGCAGAATGGGCGCCGAGATCAACTCCTGCGCCGCCACCGGAACCGCCCGCAACTCCAGCAGTATTCCAACCTCTACCGGCTCCGCCACCGCTTGAAGTAATACTACTAAATACAGAATTTGATCCATTAGTATTAGCCGCACCGCCAGCACCAACGGTTACATTGACGCTAATAGATACTGGTAATCCTGTTCCTGTTCTATATCCACCGGCTCCGCCACCGCCCGCTCTATCTGAATATCCACCGGCTCCACCAGCAACAACAAGGTATCTAACCTGGGTTACACCAGAAGGAACTGTCCATGTATAATTTGTTTGAGTCGCCCCCGTATTAGTAAACTTAACAACGGTAGAATCGGGTGTACCTCCTGGATATGTAGCTAGGCAACCGTTATTTAATGTTTGCGTACCGCCTGCAGTAGCAGGGCCGCCGGCTTTAGCGCTCGTAGATGTAAGGTCACCTATGGCTATTGCATTAACAGCAATAGTATGACCGTTAGTAACAGATGCTGCAATGTCTGCAGTTATCCAAAAATAATAAGTGTTGCCAGCCGTGAGAGTAGGGCTTAAAGACGTGAAGCTACGAGCCCCTGCGTTTCCGGAAGAAGCCAAATCACTTCCTAATTGAGTAGAACCGAAGATACTGTTAGTTACCTGATACCATAATTGATATTTTGTAATGTCTGCCGCAACATAAGTTCCTGTAGTTGTAAAATTAACTTGTGTGAGATTTCCATTGCAATTAGTAACTGCCAGACTAAAGCTTTGTATTACAACTTTTTTTGTTCCCTCACACTGACTTGTTGCCGAAGGAGCATTTGACGCTAAAGTGATGGTAGGTGTATTTACTGTAATGGCATAATCAGCAGATACTGCTCCATCACCGCAAGCATTGGTTCCTTTAACATTCAGGTTGCCTGAATTCGCAGAGAAATCTATGGTTACTGAATTTGAGGCGCCATTGTGTATTGTAGCGTCGCCTCCCGAATATGTCCATACATAAGATGTTGCATTTGAAATAGCCGGAACGGAATATGCTACTCCGGTTGATCCTTGACAAACACCTGTAGGTCCTGTTATAGCAGCGGGAGTTGCTGGTGGATATTCTAGCCTGTACCATGCTGTACTGTTATAATATTCTATCGTATTATTTTCGGTATTGTATATTGTAAGCCCCTGTACAGGTTTTAAATTATTACGTTGAGCATTTGTAAGCCTTGGTATTA
>CAINEZ010000589.1 GCA_903847905.1 uncultured Bacteroidota bacterium | reverse complement strand
TTGTATTCTTGTAGCGATATTGTTATGGTTTCGATACTCATAATTATTACAAATCAAATATGAATATCGTTACATTGTACCTGTAAATTTTATTTTTTAATAACAAGTGATTGTTTATATTTGTTGCTGAGTATTCACAAAATTATTAACAATGATTGATAATTTAAAAAAATTAGCTATTGGTTCCGATCATGCTGGTTATAAACTAAAAGAAGAAATTATAAGTTTTTTAATAAAAGAAGAATTTGAAGTAAAGGATTTTGGAACTTATTCAGAAGAGAGTGTTGATTATCCTGATTTTGCTCACCCTGTAGCGGAATCTATAGGAAATGGCTTATATAATAAAGGTATTCTTATTTGCGGAAGTGGTATAGGTGTTTGTATAACGGCAAATAAACATGCTAATATAAGGGCAGCGTTATGTTGGAATACTGAAGTAGCTGCTATTTCAAGGCTACATAATGATGCAAATATTGTTTGTCTGCCGGCAAGATTCATTGATTCCACGCTAGCTATTGATATTGTAAAGATATTTTTATCTACTGAATTTGAAGGCGGAAGACATGAAAGAAGAATAAAAAAAATACCATTTTAGAAAAAGGTATGAGGTATATGGATGGATATATGGTATAAGTGAAATACATATATTTTATTTTCTTATTCTTTTATGCCCTCAACAAAATTTATAATTTAAAGTCATTTGAAGTATAATATGTAATTTTGTATTGTAATAATAGCACTAATTATATGACAGACTATTATAAAGATTTTATTAAAGCAAGCGAACTTAAAGCTTTTGATAAAAATCATCGTAAAACAATCAATTTCAATATATCTAAATACGATATTGCTGTTTCAAAAGGCAAATTGCAATACAAAAATTTAGACCTTGCTAAAGAAAGAGCAGCAAATATTAAGCATAGGACTATTAATGACCTTGATAAATATATAATTGAATTTGAGGCTAATTTTATTACCAGAGGAGGGAGAATAATTTGGGCAGAGAATCAGGATGAGGCAATAATTGAGATCATTAATATAATGAAGAAGTATGATGCCAGGCATATAGTGAAATCAAAATCGATGATTACTGAAGAGATTGACTTGAATCAACATTTACAAGAAAGAAAAATAGAATCATTAGAAACAGATCTTGGAGAATATATTGTTCAATTAGCAGGGGAAAAACCTTATCATATTGTAACTCCGGTAATGCATAAATCGAAAGAAGATATTGCAGAACTTTTTCATCAGAAATTCAACTTAAAAGAAAACTCTACTCCTGAAGAAATAACGGACTTTGTAAGAAAAATGATTAGGGGTAAATTCACTTCTGCCGATATAGGAATTACAGGAACAAATTTTTTAATTGCAGATATCGGAGGAATTGCTATTACCGAAAATGAAGGTAATGCACTGATGTGTGTTTCTTTTCCAAAAATTCAAATAACAATTGCAGGTATAGAAAGAATCATTCCTTCATTAAAAGACCTGGATTTATTCTGGCCATTATTGGCAACGCATGGAACAGGGCAGAAAATTACTTCTTATAATACTATCCTTACAGGACCTAAGCAGGAAAATGAATCGGATGGACCATTAGAAATGTATGTAGTTATTATTGATAACGGACGTTCGGAAGTTTTAAAACATGAAAAACAACGCAGAGCCCTTTCTTGTATAAAATGCGGCGCCTGCCTGAATGGTTGTCCTATTTATAAAAATATTGGCGGTCATGCTTATGGAACTACTTATAGCGGACCTATTGGCTCAGTTATTACACCTTATATGAGAGGAATGCAAGAATTTAAACACTTGAGTTTTGCTTCTACTTTGTGCGGAAAATGCGCCGAAGTGTGCCCTGTAAAGATCAACTTACATGAACTGTTGTTATATAATAGAAAAGATTCTGTAAAATTAGGCTATTCAAACAGAATGGATAATTTTGTGATGTTTGTATGGAAGAAAACGATGATGAAAAGATGGCTATTGGAAAAATCAAGTATTAAAATGAAAAATTTCGTGCTCAGAAAATTTTTTGCTAAACCATGGGGATCAAAAAGAGAAATTCCAATAGTTAATTCTAAAAGTTTTAACCGCCTTTGGAGGGAGCAAAGAGGAGCCTCTAAATAAATAAAAGAAGTATATAAGTATAGAAAGGGATATATGGTATAGAGGAAATCCATATATCCCTATACCTCCTTTCCTTTATAACTTAAAAAATCATTTTAAATTAAAAATAAAAAAATGAAATTCACAAAAAGAGAAATACATAAAAAACCCCGGTTCGCAAGCGCGCCTGCCGGTTTATCTGCCGTTAGGCATGGCAAGGCAGGAAATGTGAAGAGATCAGGAGAGGATAAAAAAATAGTTAAAAATGAAGAACCGCACTATAAGCAACGAGTTATCAAATCACCTGGTGCGCATAATAATTTCACTAAAAGAGGCAAAGTGTTTAACTCTAAAAAGAATAAAACTTCTGATGAAAATGGTTTAATAAGGCTGAATAAATACATTGCCAATGCAGGAATTTGTTCGCGGCGCGAAGCTGACGAACTTATTGCGAGCGGTGCTGTTTCGGTTAATGGGGAAATTATTACTCAACTCGGTACAAAAATTTCTCATTCTGACAATGTTCAGTTTGGAGGAGAAACTCTTAAAAAAGAAAAGCCCGTTTATCTTCTGCTTAATAAACCAAAAGACTTTATTACAACTACTGATGACCCTGAAAACCGCCGCACTGTGATGGTTTTAATAAAAGATGCCTGTAAGGAAAGAATATATCCTGTGGGCAGGCTTGATAGAGCAACTACCGGATTACTCTTGTTTACAAATGACGGGGATCTTGCTAAAAAACTTATGCATCCGCGCTATGGAGTAAAGAAAATATACCATGTTGAACTGGATAAAAATCTTACCAGAATAGATATGGAAAAAGTTATCTCAGGAATAGAGTTGGATGATGGTAAAGCGGAAGTTGATGAAATTGCATTCGATGGCGACGGAAAAGATAAAAAATGTATTGGCATCGAAATTCATTCAGGTAAGAACAGAATTGTAAGAAGAATTTTTGAAAGCATGGGATACAGATTAACAAAATTAGATCGTGTTTATTATGCCGGACTTACAAAAAAAGACCTCCCCCGTGGTAGATGGCGTTTATTAAGTAAAATAGAAATAAGCATGTTGAAAATGATTAGCTAGTTTAGAATATAAAAAAGTTGACAACCTGAGTTCGGGTTAATAATTAACGAAATATAAGGAGAAATCAAAAAAATCAAAAAAGTATTTACCTTTGGCTTGGAAGCCAAAAATATTTTTAAATAAACCATATTTTAATAACTAAATCTAAATCAAAAAAATCATGAAAAATGTACTTTTTACTTTAATGTTGATTGTTTTTAGCATCAGCATTTATGCGCAAGATATAATTACTAAAAAAAACGGCGATGAAATTAAAGCCAAAGTTCAGAAAATCGGAACAACTGAAATCGAATATAAAAAAATTGAAAACCTTGATGGGCCAAGTTATACGATTGCAAAATCAGAAGTTTTCATAATAAAATATGAAAATGGAACAAAAGATATTATAAATGAAATAAATAATACAACTGTTGAAAAGCCAATACAAGCAACCGATAAAGGCAATAAAGATTTCAGCCGGGTATATATTAAAATAGGAGGAGGATATGGATTAAACCTTACCCCAAGCGATCCAGATTATGAAATAACCGTCAGCAACAAAATAACTTATAAGAGTAAAAGTTGTCCTTACGGCAATGGAATAAATTTCGGCAGTACATTCGGATTATTCTTTAGTAAAATTATTGGTGTCGAGCTGGGTATATCGTATCTCTTAGGAGATAAAACAGAAATTACCAATACCTATGCTTATGGATCGCAATCAGATGATTTATCGAAACAAACGGTTACTTTGCAAGGGAAAATGTTATGGTTAAAACCAGCTATCATTCTGACCCCTGGTTTTAAAAAGGTAAATCCATATATGACCTTTGGATTAATATATGGCTATGGTAAAGTAATAGAAAACTATACTGAGTTATACTTTAATAATTCAGGAGGGGCAGGCGATGTGTATAAAATGACATGGGAAGATAAGGGTGGATATGCACTTGGAACAGTATCAAGCCTCGGTATGAATATTCCATTTGCAAAGCACTTTTCCTGTTTTGCTGAACTACGTTACTTCTCTGCAAATTATATCCCATTCCATGCTTATATGACAAAGGTAAGCTTAAACGGTGCCGATTGGTTAGCTAATTTTTCGAAACACAATAAACAAATTGATTATGTAGGTTCATACACCAATGATAATAATTCAGGGAATCCTTCTAAAAGCACGAGGATAAGTATGCCCTTTGATAGTTTTGGCATCAATGTCGGTATAAATATTAGCTTTTAAACTCATTAAAAGGATAGTGAAATGAAAAAAAATCACCTTATCTTTTATGCAATTTTTTTCTTTTCTTTTTTGTCTTTTACCCTCAGTTCAAATGCTCAAGATACTTATTGGCAATGGGCAAAAAGCGCAGGGGGGGCAGGTAGTGATGTGTTGAATACTGCTGCGGCAGATGCTTCGGGGAATATTTATGTAACGGGACGTTTTGAAAGCCCCACCATCATGTTTGGCTCTACTACTTTGACGAATGCAGGTTCTTCTGATATATTTCTGGTTAAATACGATGCAAATGGTAACGTGCTATGGGCAAAAAGTGCAGGCGGAACGGGTGATGATGATATAGCTCACGTTGCGGTGGATGCTTTAGGGAATGCTTATGTGGCGGGCTGGTTTAGCAGTTCTACCATTTCCTTTGGCTCAACTACTTTAACAAATACGGGCAATGCTGATATATTTCTTGCGAAATACGATACCAATGGTAACGTGCTATGGGCAAAAAGTGCAGGTGGAACTGGCGATGAAAATCCAGTTTCCGTTGCTGTAAATGCTTCAGGGAATATTTATGTGGCAGGATACTTTAACAGTTCCACTCTCACCTTTGGCTCCACTACATTGACAAATGAGGGTTCTAATGATATATTTCTTGCGAAATACGATACCAATGGAAATGTGCTATGGGCAAAAGGTGCAGGTGGAACAGACGATGATTCGCCATGGTCGGTTGCTGTGGATGCTTCAGGAGATACATATATAACAGGTCTTTTTTACAGTTCCTCCCTCTCCTTTGGCTCCACTACATTAATGAATACGGGTTCTTCGGATATATTTCTTGCGAAATACGATGCCAATGGTAACATGCTATGGGCAAAAAGCGCAGGTGGAACTGGTGATGATTGGGCTTTTTCCATTGCTGTAAATGCTTCAGGGGTTATTTATGTGGCAGGACGGTTTAACAGTAACACAATTAGCTTTAGCTCCACTACTTTAACTAATGTAGGTGGTGATGATATATTTCTTGCGAAATACGATACAAATGGAAATGTGTTATGGGCAAAAAGCGCAGGAGGAACGTATAATGATTATGCCTATTCCAATGCGGTAGATGCTTCAGGTAATATTTATTTAGCAGGATACTTTAACAGTTCTACCCTCTCCTTTAGCCCCACTACTTTGACGAATGCCAATACTAATGGTACTTATGATTTATTTATTGCTAAATACGATGCCAATGGAAATGCGCTATGGGCAAAAAGCGTAGAGGGAGCTGATGGCGATTTTGCGACTGCCGTTGAAATAGATGCTTTAGGGAATATTTATGTGGCGGGTTGGTTTAATAGTTCCACTATTACCTTTAGCTCCACTACTTTGACAAATACTGGAAGCGCTGATATTTTTCTTGCGAAATTAGAAGAGTGCGCCGTTAATATTTTATTATCCCATACGGATGCCTGTCCTGGGAGTAGTAATGGTACTGCTACCGCCATAGCTACCGGCGGTACTGCTTCTTACATTTATTTATGGAACACTTCACCTGTTCAAACAACAGCAACAGCAACCAGTTTAATAGCCGGTACATACTCTGTAACGGTTACTGATATTAATGGTTGTTCGGCTACAGGCAATGTTGCAGTAACTATTAACTCTTTGCCTACAGCCGAAGCAGGGACTAATCAAACGGTTTGTGCTGGCGCAAGTGTTACATTAACAGCAACAGGCGGTACGTCATATCAATGTAATAACGGAGTAACCAATGGCGTTCCTTTCATACCAATAGCAACAACAACCTATACAGTAACAGTAACTGATGCAAACGGTTGTACTGCTACTGATGATGTTACGGTTACAGTTGACCCAATTTTACTTGCAAGCATAAGTATAGCAGCAGTTCCAGCAGGAGCAATATGTGCCGGCACAAACGTTACATTTACTGCAAGCCCAACGAATGGAGGAGTAGCTCCAACATACCAATGGAAAAAGAGTGGAACAAATATTACCGGAGCGACAAATTCAACATATACCAGTACATCGCTTGCAAATGGCGATATTATTACCTGTGTAATGACATCGAATGCAACTTGTGTAACGGGTTCGCCTGCTACATCCAATGCAATAACAATGACTGTAAGTACAAATTTACCTGCAAGTGTAAGCATAGCAGCAGTTCCAACAGGAGCGATTTGCACAGGAACAAGCGTAACTTTCACAGCAACGCCCGTCAATGGCGGAACTCCGACTTATCAATGGAAAAAGAGTGGAACAAATATTACCGGAGCGACCAATTCAACATATACCAGTACATCGCTTGCAAATGGCGATATTATTACCTGTGTAATGACATCGAATGCAACTTGTGTAACGGGTTCGCCTGCTACATCCAATGCAATAATAACTACTATAAACCCTATCCCTACAGCCGAAGCAGGCAATAATCAAACGGTTTGTTCAGGAGGGAGTGCTACATTAACCGCAACAGGCGGCACATCATATCAATGGAATAACGGAGTAACCAATGGAGTTACATTCGTACCAATAGCCACAACAACCTATACTGTAACAGTTACAAATGCAAACGGTTGTTCTGCAACTGATAATGTGCAGGTAACTGTTAATGCTCTGCCAATAGCCGAAGCAGGAAATAATCAAACAGTTTGCGCAGGGGCAAGTGTTACTTTAACCGCAACAGGCGGCGCATCATATCAATGGAATAACGGAGTAACCAATGGAATTCCTTTCATACCAATAGTAATAACAACCTATACAGTTACAGTTACTAATGCGGTAGGTTGTACAGCGACTGATAATGTTACTGTAACAATAAATCCCAATCCAACAGTTACTATTTCAGCATCGGCAAACCCAATTTGTGAAGGTACTTCAACGACTTTAACTGCTGGCGGTGCAACTACTTATTCATGGAGCGGAGGTTTGGTATCTGCAAATACTGTAACAGTAGCACCAACTTTCACAACTATCTACACGGTTACCGGCACTACGGCAGGATGTACCGGCACAGCAAGTATTTCAATAAATGTAAATCCTTTGCCTGTAATTGTCATAACTGCCAGTCCTGATTCTGTATGCACCGGACAGTCAACCCAACTAACTGCAACAGGAGGAACAGGTTTTATATGGAATACAGGCAATACCAGTCAGACAATAAATGTAACACCGTCTTCTTCAACAATATATTCGGTTACAACAACTGCAAACGGTTGTTCAGCATACGGTAATATAATGATAATCGTAAAACCGTCCATAACTGCTGTTGTTACTCCAGATACAGTGTGTTCAGGACAAACAGCATACTTAACAGTATCACCAGGCGCTTCATACTTATGGAGTACAGGTGCTACCGTTCAGTCAATTACTGTAACACCTGTTGTTTCTACTTCTTATTATGTTACAGTTAGTAATAATGGTTGTTCTGATTCTACGGGCGTTCCGGTAATAGTTAATTCTTTGCCTACAGCCGAAGCAGGCAATAACCAAACTGTTTGTAAAGGAGCAAGTGTTACATTAACTGCTACAGGCGGTACATCTTATCAATGGAATTACGGCGTAAACAACGAAGTTCCTTTTGTACCAACAGTTACAACAACATATACTGTAACAGTTACAAATGCAACGGGATGTTCTGCAATAGATGGTGTTACTGTAACGGTTAATCCTGTTTTTTCCGCAAATAATCCGCAAACAATTTGTAATGGAAGTTTTTATATTTTCAATGGTCACACCTATATAACTACAGGAAATTATATTGATACGCTTACCACCATTCATGGATGCGATAGCATTATAACTACTCAACTTACTGTTAGTTCCATTGATACTACACAACAAGCGCAAGCTATTTGTCAGGGTGGTACTTATACCTTTTACGGAACACCTCTAATAACGGCTGGTACATACTATCATACATTAACTTCATCACTTAGTTGCGATAGCGTAATAAAACTTACATTTACTGTAAATCCTGCTGATACTACTCAACAAACACAAGCTATTTGTCAGGGTGGTACTTATACCTTTTACGGAACACCTCTAACAACGGCTGGTACATACTATCATACATTAGCTTCATCACATAGTTGCGATAGCGTAATAAACCTTACGCTTACTGTTAATCCCATAGATACTACTCAACAAGCGCAATCTATTTGTCAGGGTAATACTTTTAACTTCTACGGAACACCGCTAACAACGGCTGGTATGTACTATCATACATTAACTTCATCACTAAGTTGCGATAGTGTGATAAACCTTACACTTACTGTTAATCCCATAGATACTACTCAACAAACACAAGCAATTTGTCAGAGTAATTCTTTTAACTTTTATGGAACACCTCTAACAACGGCAGGTACATACTATCATACATTAACTTCATCGTTAGGTTGCGATAGCGTAATAAACCTTACGCTTACTGTAAACCCTGCTGATACTACTCAACAAGCGCAAGCTATTTGTCAGGGTAATTCTTTTAACTTTTACGGAACACCACTAACAATGGCTGGTACGTATTATCATACAATAACTTCATCACTAAATTGTGATAGCGTAATAAAACTCACGTTTACTGTAAACCCTGCTGATACTACTCAACAAGCGCAAGCTATTTGTCAGGGTAATACTTTTACCTTTTACGGAACACAGCTAACAACGGCTGGTATATACTATCATACATTGACCTCATCACATAGTTGCGATAGCGTAATAAAACTCATGCTTACTGTAAACCCTGCTGATATTACTCAACAAACACAAGCTATTTGTCAGGGTAATACTTTTAACTTCTACGGAACACCGCTAACAACGGCAGGTACATACTATCATACATTAACTTCATCGTTAAATTGCGATAGTGTAATAAAACTTACATTTACTGTGAACCCGGCTGATACTACGCAACAAACACAAACAATTTGTCAGGGCAATACTTTTGTCTTTTATGGAACACCTCTAACAACGGCAGGTACATACTATCATACAATAACTTCATCGTTAAATTGCGATAGTGTAATAAAACTTACATTTACTGTAAACCCTGCTGACACTACTCAACAATCGCAAGCTATTTGTCAGGGTAATTCTTTTAACTTCTACGGAACGCCGCTGACAACGGCTGGTACATACTATCATACAATAACTTCATCACTAAGTTGCGACAGCGTTATAAAACTTACATTTACTGTAAACCCTGTTGATACTACACAACAAGCGCAAGCTATTTGTCAGGGTAATACTTTTAACTTTTACGGAACACCGCTAACAACGGCTGGTACATACTATCATACATTAACTTCATCACTAAGTTGCGATAGCGTAGTAAACCTTACGCTTACTGTAAACCCTATTGATACTACGCAACAAATGAATTCCATTTGCGAAGGCAATAGTTATAATTTTTACGGAACACCGCTAACAACGGCTGGTACATACTATCATACATTAGCTTCATCACTAAGTTGCGATAGTGTAATAAAACTTACACTTACTGTAAACCCTGTTGATACTACACAACAAGCGCAAGCTATTTGTCAGGGTAATTCTTTTAACTTCTACGGAACACCGCTAACAACGGCTGGTACGTATTATCATACATTAACTTCATCACTAAATTGCGATAGTGTAATAAACCTTACACTAAACATTCTTCCCGTACCCTCTGCCAATGCAGGAAATGACACAACCATCAATATAGGAAGCAGCGCGCAACTGAACGGAAGCGGAGGAATTGGTTTCTCATGGAATCCGGTTTCAGGTCTTTCGTGCTCCGACTGCGCTAATCCTGTTGCCAGTCCGTTATCTACAACATCTTATATTTTAATAGTAACTGATGCAAACGGTTGTACTGACGCAGATACAGTAATTGTAATTGTAGATGAAGATTGCGGGGAAGTGTTTGTTCCTACGGCATTTTCGCCCAATAAAGACGGACAGAATGAAATGGAATGTGTTTATGGCAATTGCATTAAAACAATATATTTTGCTATTTACGATCACTGGGGCGAAAAAGTGTTTGAAACTACAAATCCCAAAGAATGTTGGGATGGCGACTATAAAGGGAAACCGCTTAACACCGGCGTTTTCGTTTATTATATGAAAACAACACTTATTAACGGAACCGAAGTATCGAAACAAGGAAATATCAGTTTGGTGAGATAAATATTAATAATTGCAAAAAGGAATTGTGAAATATTTTGGCATTTTTCAAAAAGCATTAAAATCAGTTAAGACTTTTCTTTTGCGAACTTAGCGAAAAATCTTAGCGAACTTAGCGAGAAATAATTTACTAATCAATTGTTCACGCAAAGACTGCAAAGAAATAGCAAAGACCGCAAAATGTAAACTAAGAAATGAAAATGTTAATATTTTTCAGAAAAATAAAAATTAAAAACCTTCTCATGAAAACACAAACAAAAATATTTATAACCCTACTGCTTATTTTTCTTGGTGGATTATCTTTAGTACAATCACAGGACATCCACTTTTCGCAATTTACTATGACTCCTCTGCTTGTCAATCCTGCTCAAACAGGTTCTCAAAATGATCTAAGGGCGGTAATGAATTATAAAAACCAATGGAGCAGCGTCTCACAACCATATAATACATACAATTTTTCTTTTGATGTAAGTCTGAAAAAGAAAAAAAACATTAGTGGATTTTCAGCAATGGGTTTAAACATTTTTAACGATAAAGCCGGTAATTCAAAAATGGGAACTTTGTTTGGAAACCTTACTTATGCTTACCATGTTTTTCTTTCAGACAGGAGCACTTTAGGCGGTGGAATTTATGCTGCTATTGGACAGAGGAGTACTAATACCAATAATCTTCAGTGGGGAAATCAGTATGATGGAATGGCTTATAATTCAAATTTACCAACAGGAGAACCAGTTTCAAACAATTTAACATTTTTTGATATTGGCGGCGGAGTTCATTGGAAATACAATAAAAATGAGAAATATATGACAGGTAATGATCAGCGCTATTATAATGCCGGTATTGCCGTGTTTCATGTTAATCAACCTAAATATTCTTTTTATGATACAGGCGAAAAACTTTACATGAAAGAAGTAGCTTATGCAAATGCCTTGATAGGCATTAGCAGCACGAAATTTTCAATTGTTCCGGGTATAATATATTCCATGCAGGGAAAGGCAAATGAACTTTTATTGGGTTCATTGATCCGTTATCAACTCAAGGAATCCTCAAAATTTACAAGCTTTGTAAAAGGGGCGAGTATTTCACCGGGTTTATATTACAGAAACAGGGATGCTGCAATTGTGTGTATTTTATTTGAGTTTTCTCAATATTCTTTAGGCATAAGCTATGATGTAAACCTTTCCAAATTAAAAACTGCCAGTAAAGGTAAAGGAGGAATTGAAATTTCTCTTAGTTTTGTTAGTCCCAATCCATTTACTGGAAGATCAACTACAAAATCGCCAAGATTTTTTAACTAAAGGGAATGTAATAAACACAGGTGTATTTGTGTATTTTGTGAAAGTGGTTCAGATCGGTATTAAAACATTTTCGGATGTTATTAAACCCTAAATGGTGTTATATTTGTTTTTTTTGCTCAATTACCAAACCCATATAAAACTTTTCTTCTATTTATAGCGTTATGGATAATATGGAAGCTGTTACACAAAAGAAAAAAAGCTTCAAATTCTGGAAGTATATTAAAAGGATATTATTAGCTATCCTTATTTTCTTTATTTTACTTGGGGGATCAGGAGTTGTTATAATTTATTTTTACCAGGATTCCATTAAAAAATTGATAGTTGATCAAATAAATAAACAACTTACTGCTGAAATTACTGTAAAGAAAGTTGACCTTTCTCTTTTTCAAAAATTTCCTTACGTTTCCCTTGTGTTTACAGATGTAACTGCAAAAGATGCTATAACCTCTGATAACAAAGGAAACCTGCTAAAAGCCGAGAATATTTATTTGCAATTTAACATCTGGGATTTATTTTATAAAAATTACAGGATAAAAAAAATAGAAATTCAAAATGCTTTCATTAACCTTATTGTTTATAAAGACTGTACTGACAATTATCATTTCTGGAAATCAGATACCACTGCTAATGATTCATTCTCTTTCGACCTTCAAAAGGTAGTTTTAGATAATGTAGCTATTCGTTACAAGAATTTTTCTGCTAACCAGAATTATTCAGGTATCGCAAAAGAAATGGTTATTAAGGGAAAATTTAAAAGTAATGAATATACTATGTATATTAATGGAAATCTGTTTGTAAATTACCTTAATGTTTCCGGTGTAAATTATTTCCCATCAAAAAATTCCAAAATAAATCTTATTTTATTTGTTGATCAAAACACAGATACTTATACATTTAAAGAAGGAGGGGTAAATATTGGAAATTTAAAATTTGATGTTAAAGGTAATGTTGTCTATTGTGATAAAAAGCAAACCCTTGATCTTATAATAAAAGGAACAGATTTAAAATTACAATCCTTCATTGAAGAGATACCATGGAAATACCGGCAATATATTTCCGACTATAAAGGGAAAGGAGAATTTTATTTTACTGCTAATATAAATGGTTCATTCATGGGAAATAACATTCCTATAATTAAAATAAATTTCGGTATCAGCAATGGGCAAATAGAACGTAAAAAATCTGATATTTTTTTAGAAAATGTAAATTTTAAAGGAGAGTTTACAAATGGAAACGAAAAAAAAATAAGTTCATCGTGTCTAAAAATAAAAGATTTTGAAGCAAAATTACAATCCGGTATTTTTAAAGCAGATCTTACTCTTACAAATTTTATTCATCCCGAAATTGATCTCGTAATGGATGTTAAAATGGAACTTAAAAATTTACAGGAGTTTTTAAAATTCGACACCATATCTTCTGTTAGTGGAAATATGGAAATGCAGGTTTCGTATAAAGGAAAAATAAGTAAACCGGATGGATTTACTATTGATGATTTTATTGATAGCAAGACTTCCGGAATATTGAAAATTACCAATACCGAACTAGCATTTAAAAATGCTCCCCAAAAATACACAAATGTAAATGGTGACTTTCGGTTCAGTAACAACGATTTGATAGTTAATAAACTAACTGGAAATATTTTTAAAAGTGATTTTAATATTACAGGGTACTTTCGTAACCTGCTTCCTTATATTTTCCTTAAGGATCAAAAACTTTTAATTGACGCTGATTTAACTTCTGTAAACATCGATCTGGATGAGTTATTAAAAAGTAGTATTTCTTCTACTGATACTACATACAATTTGTCGTTTTCAAATAAACTAGATGTTAAATTAGATGTTAACATTGGTAAACTTGATTTCAATAAATTCAAAGCCTCTTCAATTACCGGAAAAATCAGGTTAAAAAATATGCAATTACTTATCAGTCCGTTTTCATTTAATTCAATGGATGGTAAAGCAACAGGGCTTGTAATGATTGATGGTTCTCAAAAAGGAAAGTTGTTAATAAGTTGTGAAGCTAAAATTAAAGATGTAAACATTAAAGAACTTTTTTATGAGTTTGATAATTTTGGGCAAAACATGATGAAAGATGAAAACCTGAATGGAATAGTTACCGCAGACGTTCAATTTGCAAGTGTATGGAGCAGCAACCTGATTCCCCAAACAGATAAAATTTATTCAAAGGCTGACATTAAAATAGTAGATGGTGAGTTATTAAATTATGCACCAATGAAAGGAGTATCTAAATTTCTGAAAGTCAGTGACCTTAACGATGTGAAATTTGCAACTTTGCATAATCAGATTGAAATAAAAGACAGAACAATTTATTTTCCGGCAATGGAAATTAAATCAAGTGCTATAAACATAATAGCTTCAGGAAAACATACTTTTGATAATACAATAAATTACCATATAAAATTATTGCTTTCAGATTTACTTGCTAAAAAAGCCAAAAAAGCGAAAAAAGAAAATGAAGAATTTGGAGTAGTTGAAGATGACGGTCTTGGTAAAACATCATTGTATGTTCTTGTAACCGGTACTGTTGATAATCCGGTTTATAAATATGATGCAAAAGGCTTAAAAGCAAAGATAGTAACTAGCTTTATCAGTGAAAAACAAAACCTGAAAAAAATACTGAATGATGAATTCGGATGGTTTAAAAAAGATACATCTATTGTAAAAAACAAGAAAGAAATAAAAGGAAAAATTAAACCAAGGGACAAAGAAAAAGAAAACCTGAAAAAACAGGAAGAAGGTAAGTTTATTATTGAATGGGACGATAGTACAGAAAAAGGGAAATAAAAATTAATTGAAACTAAAAAGATACTTGCCTACCGGCAGCTACCGTGTGGACACAAATATTATTAGCTTTGGCACAAAAAAGATATGAATAAAATAAGCCATACACCAAATTTTGAAGGAATATTTTCTGACAAACGTTTAAATAAGCGCGGGAATAATATCGGCTCCATACTT
>CAINEZ010000588.1 GCA_903847905.1 uncultured Bacteroidota bacterium | reverse complement strand
TATTTTTTTAGAGTATTTAAAAAAAGATTTTACCCTCTAAATATTTTATCTACAAAGATATAGTATTGTTTTTCTAAAAGCAAACATTTTCGTTGTTTTTTATCGTTTTTACAATATTAAAGTTGCAAATTCCGCTAAAAAATCGTTTTTTTGCAAAAAATTTCGGATAAGAAAAGAACAACGAACCCGCCTTGCCTTCGATAAGGCTTCGATAAACTCAGCCTGACATTACTCAGGCTGACGGCAGGCAAACAACAAACAAATAACATGGATTATTTTTTAAGAAAAAAAATTAAAGATTTGCTGAAAAACCCCGAATCAGCAGGAATAGGAAGCGATGTTACAGTTAAAGGTTGGGTACGCACTAAACGTGGTAACAAAAATGTTGCATTTATTGCATTGAACGATGGATCAATAATTCACAATATCCAGATTGTAGCCGACGTGCAGAAATTTGATGACGAGTTGATGAGGCAAATTACCACAGGTTCATGTATTAGTGTAAAAGGGAAATTGATCGAATCTCCAGGTTCAGGGCAAAAGGTTGAAATACATGCTGAAATTATCGAGTTATATGGTACTGCTGATGCCGAAACATATCCTTTGCAGAAAAAAGGACACACATTGGAATTCCTTAGGGAAATTGCGCACTTACGCCCAAGAACAAATACTTTTGGCGCAGTGCTGAGGATACGACATGCAATGGCTTATGCTATTCATAAATATTTTAACGATAATGGTTTTTATTATCTGCATACTCCTATTATCACAGGTTCTGATGCAGAAGGCGCCGGAGCTATGTTTCGCGTAACAACATTCGATTTGGATAATCCCCCAAAAAAAGAAGACGGCTCTATAGATTTTACTCAGGATTTTTTCGGGAAACCAACAAATCTTACTGTTTCGGGGCAATTGGAAGGAGAATTGGGAGCTATGGCTTTGTCGCTGGTTTATACTTTCGGGCCTACATTTCGCGCCGAAAATTCTAACACGCCACGACACCTGGCGGAGTTCTGGATGATAGAACCGGAAATGGCTTTTTATGAAATAAAAGATAACATGGATCTTGCTGAAGATTTTCTGAAATTCCTTATAAGTTATGCGCTTGAAAATTGTTTTGATGATCTGGAATTTCTGAATAACATGTACGACAAAGAGCTTTTGGAAAGGCTACGATCAATAGTAAACACGGATTTTGAAAGGCTTACATATACTGAAGCAATTGATATTTTACAAAAGTCAGGCGAAAAATTTGAATTCCCGCATAACTGGGGCAGTGATTTACAAGCCGAACACGAAAGATATATTGTTGAAAAACATTTCAAAAAGCCTGTTATACTTACCGACTACCCTAAAGATATTAAAGCTTTTTATATGAAGCAGAATGATGACGGAAAAACGGTAAGAGGAATGGATGTGCTGTTTCCAAGAATAGGTGAGATAATTGGAGGTTCGCAAAGGGAAGAAGTTTATGAAAAACTTTACTCACGATTAAAAGAAATGGGAATAAATGAAAAAGATCTTTGGTGGTATCTTGAAACAAGAAAATTCGGTACTGCTCCACATAGCGGCTTTGGACTTGGTTTCGAAAGATTGATACTTTTTGTAACAGGCATGAGCAACATCAGAGACGTTATCCCTTTCCCAAGAACACCCATGAATGCAGAATTTTAAGATCAGGCAACTACAAACAACGAACTACGAACAATAAAATTCAAAAATATTTCTTGCTATTTGTAGTTTTTTTAAGTAATTTGCATGAATATTGAAAATATCGGAGGCTAAAAATGTTAAATCAAAAATTACAGCAAAAGTTACTTCAGAAACTTTCACCGCAACAGATCCAACTGATGAAACTGTTGCAGGTTCCTACTATCGCCCTTGAACAGAGAATAAAGCAGGAAATTGAAGAAAACCCTGCATTAGAAGAAGGAGAGGAAAAGGAAGAAGAAGAAACGACCGATGAGTTTGACGAAGAAATTACTGCCGGACTTGACGAAGAGGAAGAAGGACAAAATGAACAGGAACGTAACGAAGAAGACGAATTCGCTTTTTCCGACTATCTAGATGATGATGAAATTCCATTGTACAAATTAGTGGCAAATAATACAAGCCCTGATGATGAAAGAAAAGATATCCCCTTTGCTTCAGGTATTACATTTTCCGAACAACTTCTTTCACAACTCGGATTACGCGTTCTTGATGACAGAAAATTCCAGATAGCATCACACATTATCGGAAATCTTGATGACTCAGGTTATCTGCAGCGCGATATAAATGCCATGGTTGACGATCTCGCATTTTCGCTGAATATAAAAACAACACCTGAAGAATTGAATGAGCTGCTCTCAATAATACAGGATTTTGATCCGCCTGGCGTGGGAGCGCGTAATCTTCAGGAATGCCTGCTTATCCAGCTGAAAAGGACCAATCCACTAAACAATGAAGTGAAAATTGCAATTCAAATTATTAAAAATCAATTTGAAGATTTTACAAAAAAACATTACGATAAAATAATCAAAAAACTTGAAATAACGGAATCACAATTAAAAGATGCCGTGAACGAAATCCTGAAACTTAATCCCAAGCCCGGTAATACATATTTGGAGCATTCACGCACTCAGCAGTATATTGTTCCCGATTATATATTAACTAATAACAACGGCATTCTTGAATTATTCCTGAATTCAAAAAATGCGCCCGATCTTAGAGTGAGCAGCACATATCAGGAAATGCTTGAATCGTATTCGAAAAGCAAAGGTAAAAACAACGGGCAGAAAGATGCATTGCTTTTTGTGAAACAGAAAATTGATTCGGCAAAATGGTTTATCGATGCAATAAAGC
This sequence comes from uncultured Bacteroidota bacterium, assembly GCA_903847905.1. Lineage (GTDB taxonomy): Bacteria > Bacteroidota > Bacteroidia > Bacteroidales > CG2-30-32-10 > CAINEZ01. The sequence continues at coordinate 10,415 of CAINEZ010000588.1, read as the reverse complement.
AAAGACAGAATACTCTTTTCCAGACAATGCTTGCTATTTTAGAATATCAGAAAGAATATTTTACTGAAGGTGATGAAACCCTTATTAAACCTATGATCCTTAAAGATATCGCCGAAAAAGTCAAGCTTGATATCAGCACTATCTCAAGGGTTGCAAACAGTAAGTATGTGCAGACTCCTTTCGGAACTTTTCCTCTCAAAAGTTTTTTCTCCGAATCTATGTCAACCGACAGCGGAGAAGAAGTTTCAACAAGAGAAGTAAAAAAAATATTACAGGATTGTATTGACTCTGAAAATAAAAAAAAGCCCTTAACCGATGATGAACTTGCAAAAATACTTAACGATAAGGGGTATAACATTGCAAGGCGCACAATTGCGAAATACCGCGAACAGCTTAATATTTCTGTCGCCCGTTTAAGAAAAGAAATCTGATAAGAATTTAATATAGTGTGTAAATTAATACTTTTACTTTTTGTTACTGGTTATTAGTTTTAGTTATTTAGTTTTTTGTTATAATTAAGTTTATTAGTTCGCCATAAGTAGATAGTTATTTAGTTAATTGTATTGGATTATTAGAGTAATTGCTAACTGAGAACTAAAACCAGCAACTATTTTAACTATAACTAAAAAACTATTAACTAAAGAAATCAGTAATTTATTTAATACTTTCTGGGTTAAGTAATGGAAAATAAGATAGCAAAAATTATTTCGTACTTTTTTCACCCGATTTTTCTTCCGGTATATTGTATTTTTCTTCTTCTTAACCTTAAATCATATTTCTCTTTTGAAATTGTTTTTAATGCGCGACTTATGTTACTGTCATTTGTCGCTACCACAACCATAATTTTCCCTTTGCTTATAATTTACCTTATGAAGCGACAGGGTTATATTCAAAGTTTTCAGATGAAAAACCTTCAGGAAAGAAGATACCCTTATCTTATTACGGCTATCTTTTATATTCTTACTTATAATATGTTCCGCCAGCTACAATTGCCCGATATATATATATTGTACATGATGGGCGCTTCATTTCTTTTAATTATAATAGTGATAATTAATATATGGTGGAAGATAAGCACACACATGGTTGGAATTGGCGGAGTAACAGGACTTGCAATTGGCATTGCAATAAAAATGGGGATTGACCTTATGTTCCCGATTATTATAATAACTTTTATTGCAGGGATTATCGGGTTTGCACGACTAAAATTAAACTCCCACAAACCTTCCGAAATTTATGCCGGATTTATTGTGGGAGTTATTGTAATGACTGGAATATTTTATTTCCTTTAAAAAGGAGTAATACAAATACCAACAGAGATTGGAAAAATTTCAGGACCTTTATCCGCTTTAAATATTTTACTCAAAGAGTAATATGCAAAAATATTATACATATCGTACCCAAGCCTTATAGTAGCGCCATATATTAAAAGTTCCAGGTTTTTGATTTTAAATGTTTTGAATTTCACATCGCCTTCCCCGCCTGTAATATCATTCCCCTTATATTTAATATGATCATTTATCAGATATCCAAGTTTTCCGCCAATAGCAAATTTTATAGATTTCCCTTTCTTATTTTGCGTATTAAAGCGAAGTTCAAGAGGTATGTCAAAATATGTAAGAGAAAATTTATTTATATCATATTTTATTTCTTTGTTGTTAACATAATCGGGTATTTTTTCAAAAATTGTTTTGCCTGTATAGATTGTAGTAGCTGATACGGTATCGAATTTTACTTCATCTGCGGGCATAGCATTGCTGCGCATATTATGTGTGCCGAAACCTAATCCAAAAGCAAAACTGAATTTGCTTTTTCCAAAAGGTATATCATACATGCCATAAATATCAACACCCGGACTGTATGCGCTTACAGTCATTTCAGAGCCAACTTCCTGCCACATATCTGTGTATAAATTCAACATTATTCTGTCGCTTTTTTTTGTGGATTTTTCACCGGTATTAGTTTTTGTACTGTCTCTCTGAGCATAAATATTACTTATAAATAATGAACTTATAAGCATCATTACAATGAAATTTTTCATATTAAAATGTTTTAATTGTTATGCCGCAAATTTATAATAAAATTTGAAATATGTGTCTTTAAATTGATTGTATAAAATAATTATTGAACTTCATGTTAGTAGAAACAGGTGCGAAGATTTTAACTGCAATAAATGGTGCCGAAGCAATAAAATGCTATAAAAACAATACTGTTGATTTAATTTTTATGGACGTTTTTATGCCAGTACTCGACGGTTTTGAAGCTACAGAAATTATCAGGAAAAATGAGGAGGGTAAAAGCATGCATACTATAATTGTTGCTATTACGGCAAACGCAATGATTGGCGATCGTGAAAAGTGTATTGCGAAGGGCATGGATGATTACTTATCGAAACCTTTTAAAATAGAAGATTTATATAAAATGGTGCGAAAATATTTATTGCATAATGGTAAGCCAGTTGTAGCAGATGAAATATCGTCTTCTGCCGATCTACAGGAAAGCGAAGTGGTTTTTAATAAGCAGGAGTTACTATCTAATACTGCAGGTGATATAAAGTTTTATAAAGAATTATTAAGCAATTTTAAAAAATCATTTCCCGATTTGTTAGAAAAACTTATGCTATCAATTAAGGATTCAGACTATAGTCAAATTAAATATTTTTCACATACTTTAAAAGGTATGTGCCGAACAGTACAAGCTATAGAGCTCGGAAACATTGCTGAAAAAATAGAAATCGCGTCAAAAAACAAAAAAGACAGCAATGAAATTCTGGCGCTATACGAGCAAATGGAAATTGCTTATAACAGATTATTGCCATTACTTGATGAAGAGGAAAATTAAGCACAGTAGCTTCTCTTATATTTTATCTGTTTTACTAAAGCATAAATATTTGCAAATTTGACTTTTTGATAAAAATCAGACAAATGTTTTTTAAGTCTGACATCCGGGGATTCAGAAGTCATGCCAATGTAAAACTTATTAGCGGATTCGGAAAATAAAATGTAACAATACGCCATAAAACAAAACGTCCCAAAGTTTCGGGACGTTTTGTGGGCCCACCTGGGCTCGAACCAGGGACCCTCAGATTATGAGTCTGATGCTCTAACCAGCTGAGCTATAGGCCCGGGTTTCAGAAAAAATAAGATATTTGTATCTGAAACGGATTGCAATTTTACGCATTTATTATGAATTGAACAAAATATATTTAGCACGAATGATTAAAAATATAATCTTTGATCTCGGTGGGGTGCTTTTGAATATTGACTTTCAGAAGACAATGGATGCTTTTAAAAAATTGGGAGCTGACAATATTAATGAAATATTTTCGGGTTATTCTCAGTACTATTTTTTTGATGCGTTTGAAAAAGGATTAATTTCTCCAAAAGAATTTCGTAATGAAATAAGAAAATTCTTAAAACAAAACTCTACTGATGAAATGATAGATGAAGCATGGAATGCAATGCTCCTTGATTTTCCGACAGAAAGAATAAATTTTTTATTGAGTTGTAAAAATAAGTACAGAACTTTTTTATTGAGCAATACCAATGCCATGCATTTTCCTGTTTACAATAAACAGTTAAAAGAAAAATTTCACATAAATGATTTGTCAGATCTGTTTGAGAAAGCTTATTATTCCTATCGATTAGGATTAAGAAAACCCGAAAAAGAAATATTTGAAATTGTACTGAAAGAAAATAATTTAAATCCCGAAGAAACTCTTTTTATTGACGATTCGCCTATAAATATTGCAACCGCTGATAAACTTGGAATAAAAACAATCTTACTGGAATATCCTAAAACACTAATGAATGTAGTTCTGGATATGTAATAATTAATATTTACGTTTTATGCTATTGAAATATTAACTTATTCTTTCTCAAGTGTCATATTGAGCAATGTCAGGCTGAGTTTATCGAAGCCTTGTCGAAATATGACCTCAATAAACTCGGTCTGACAACCAATAAATTATAAGTCAATAGCACAACGGGTTAATATTTGTAAATAATAAAGACTCTAATTTCCAAGGTTTTTATAAGTTTGTTCAATATTATTTAAAATATCTTCTGTCTCAATCAGGCTCGTTGCTTGAAGCAAGGCAATCTTAAAACTTTTAAAATTCCGTATTCCTTTAAAGTAGCCGCTATAATGTTTTCTCATTTCAAGGATACCTGTCTTTCCACCTTTCATTTCAACCGACATAAGCAAATGTTTTTTACAAATTCTTATTCTTTCAAAAATATCAGGAGCAGGAAGTAAAATTCCATTATTCAGAAATTCTTTTATTTGTTGAAAGATCCATGGATTTCCAATGCTGGCGCGACCTATCATGATTCCGTCAACGCCGTACTTTTCTTTAACCTCAAGCGCTCTTACAGGACCATCAATATCTCCATTACCAAAGACAGGAATTTTTATTCGTGGGTTTTTCTTTACTTCCCCTATGAGCGTCCAGTCTGCTTTCCCGCTGTATACCTGGGCTCTCGTTCTTCCGTGAATTGTTATCGCTTGTATGCCCGTATCCTGAAGCCTTTCGGCAATATCAACAATTACTTTACTTTTTTCGTCCCACCCTAAGCGTGTTTTAACAGTAACCGGCAAGGATGTAGATTTTACAATTTCCCTTGTCATTTCAATCATCTTGGGAATATCTTTCAATAAGGCGGCTCCGGCTCCTTTATTTACTACTTTCCTGACAGGACAACCAAAATTAATATCAATTATATCGGGCTTTGCAGCTTCTGCGAGCGCAGCAGCTTTTTTCATAGAATCAATATCATGTCCAAAAATCTGAATACCCATTGGTCTCTCTTCTTCAACAATCTTAAGCTTTCTTGTGCTTTTCAAAGCATCTCTTATTAATCCTTCAGATGAAATAAATTCTGTGAACATCATATCTACTCCGAAATTTTTACAAATTTTTCTGAAAGGCGGATCAGTAATATCTTCCATTGGCGCAAGCAACAAAGGGAATTCACCTATTTCTATATTTCCTATTTTAACCATTTTAATAATTAATCTGTGCAATCTGTGGCATTATATTTTTTCTGTAGAAGGGGGATTTAAAAAAAATTGTAATTTCACTCAAAATTATAAAAAATATTCTTGTGCTATGAACATTAATAAACTGCCGATATTGCACAATTTCTCCAACCCTCTCAGGATATTGACTTTCGGTATGATTATTTTATCTTCTGTAATATTAGTATTGATCTTTGGAATCGTGATCGCGGTTCCTTTTTTCGGACAGGATGTGATGGAAAAACTTGCATTAATGGGAAACTCCAATGATCCTGAAATTATTTCAATGGCAAAATATTTTCAGATCGTAAGCCAGGTAGGGACATTTCTGTTGCCTGCATTTCTCTTTGCTTATCTTGATGGAAGGAAAACATTAAGTTATCTGAAGCTAAATGTAATGCCTGAATTAAGAACGATGATCGCTGCCTGTATTACTATATTGGCAGCTGTTCCTTTGATAAATTTTTTATCTGAACTTAATCAGCAAATGAGCCTCCCTTCATCCATGGCTGATATTGAGCATTGGATGCGTAGTTCAGAAGATAATGCCTCTCAGATGACTGAGACATTCCTGAATGTTACTACCACCGGAGGTTTTTTGATAAACCTGCTTATGATTGCAATAATTCCTGCTGTCGGCGAAGAGTTATTATTCCGTGGCGTTCTTCAAAAACTTTTTAGTCAGTGGACAAAGAATGTTCATGTTGCAGTTATACTCGCGGCTTTTCTATTCAGCGCTATCCATTTTCAGTTTTATGGATTTATTCCGCGTTTTCTTATGGGAGTATTATTGGGTTATACTTTTGTCTGGTCCGGTTCATTATGGGTACCTATCCTTATACATTTTACTAATAATTTTTCCGCAGTTATCGTTTCCTGTTTTTATAATTCCGGAAAAGCTGTTAATCCTTTTGATACAATAGGAACAGGAGAAACAGCGTTGGTGCCTGTTCTAATTAGTATTACCGCAACAACAGTTTTAATTTATCTTCTCTTTTATTTTGAAAAACAGAAACATTTAAAAACATCAGAACTTCATAAATAAAAAAAGCCCCTTCCGATAGCTATCGGGATTAGGGGCTTGGCAAAATCATTACTGAATTAATAGAGTAAACTTTATAGGAAGATTATATGAAACCCTCACAGGTATGTTGTTTTGCCTTCCTTCTTTCCATTTAGGCATCAATTTCACAACTCTAATAGCTTCGTCACCACATCCACCACCAATATCTTTAAGAAGCTGTACATTTGAAATGCTCCCATTTTTTTCAATTACGAAAGAAACTATCACAGTCCCCGAAATACCTGTACCTACAGCTATTTGTGGATATTTAATATTTTCGCTCAACCATTTTAACATAGCTTCTTCACCGCCGATAAATGTGGGATATACTTCTGGATATATCATAGGTTTATCTAATACATCAAAATCAACAGGACTTTTATCTTTATCTTCATCAACTATTAAAGTACCGCCATCATTTGTTTCTGATATAGAATCGTTTGTTACACCATCCATTAATGATGCCAAGTCTATACTTTCATCTATAGGTTCAGAAACAACTGTTGGGGCTTTGAATGCCGGTACTGTTTTATCAATTATTGGCTCTGGTAGTTTAATTTTTATAGCATCTATTACCGGAGGTTTCAAAATAATTGGGTCAAAAGATGTTGAGACCAAAACATTTACATTCTTATTTCTATAACTTGCAATTAAAGGAATTGAAATAACTCCCAAAAAAAGCAACACTGCCAAGAATAAGGCACGGGTTACGGTTTTATTGTAACTTCTCCTTATGAAGTAAGCACCATAGTTTTGATTTCTTTCTTCAAAAACTACGTCATCCATGTTTTTAATAACTGTTTTCATGATTTCAAATTTTTAGTTAATGATTGATTTATGATACAATATTAACGCATGAAAAGCTCTAAAAAAAGAGGGAATCAGTTATTGGAAAAGCAGAAAGAATATGCGGTGGAAGAATATCAGTTAAAGGATGGACAAAAATTAAAAAAGCCTTTCATTTTGCGAAAGGCTTTATAAAAAAAGTTAAAAATTTACTCTAGTGTAAACTTTATAGGCAAGTTAAACTGTACACGTACAGGGATACCGTTTTGTTTTCCCGGTTTCCATTTAGGCATTACCTTAACAACCCTGATAGCTTCATCGCCACAGCCACCACCAATATCTTTCAGAAGTTGTACACCCGTTATGCTTCCGTCTTTTTCAACTACAAAAGTTACGATAACATTTCCGGAAATGTTTGTTTCTTTAGCAAGCTGTGGATATTTGATATTCGCGCTCAGCCAATTATACAGGGCTTCTTCACCGCCATCAAAACTGGGCATAAGCTCAACAATAGTAAGAATTGGCGCTTGTTGTTCAATAACCTGATTCTGAGAATCGTCAACAACTATTTCTTCAGTTGTTTCATTAACTGCAGTATTTGTTGATTGTTGATTAAGATCATCCTGATTAAGCATACCTGTTTCTTCAACAGAATCTGTAGTAACTACTGGCGCAGTAAATTTCACTTTTTGTTCCAGAGCTTCCGGGGGAGGCGGAGGAGGAGGTGGTGGAGCTTCATCAGTTTTTGGAGCATCCATATTTGCAAATTCCGCTCCTACATTTTTATCTACATTTATTGAACGGGCTTCTTTAAAAATAATAAATGGAATTATTGTTGCAAGCAGTATAGTTACAACGGATATTATTAAAGCGCGGGTAACATATTTATTATATGTTTTCCTAAGAAAAAATGCGCCATATTCCTTATTTCTTTTTTCAAATACTATCTCGTCAATAGTGGTTTTTATTTTTTCTGCCATAGTACGTTTTGTTATAAATAACGACTAATTCAATATATTTATTTTGGTGCAGTTTTCAACATTTCCAACTCAACAGGGCTAATATCTACAACTGCGTAACTGGCTACATTGCATATAGCCATTTCATCAATAATATCCACAACATTCTTATATTTTGCTTTTTCATCTGCCTTAATAAGAATGATAGGGGGTTTTAGAGTTTTATCCTTTTTAATTTCCTTAATTTTCCTATTTAAGGTACTGTCGGCCATTACCAATTCTCCTTTTACTACTTTCGTTTTTAAGTCTTCAACTCTTTTAAAAACAACTTTATTTTTCTGTAATAAAAACTTGCGAATTCCATCTTTACCATAATTGGTTTTTATAAGTGTTGGCAAAGGTGGTTTTTTGGGATCAGCCAAACCTTGATAATAATATACCTTATCATTTCCTGACATAAGAATATTAAATGTTCTGTCGGCAGGAATTGGCGGTGGCGGTGGATCTCCTGGTTTTGCAGGTTCAGGCATGGTAATTTCCATTACTTTGGGTTTGCTGAAAGCTGTGGTAAGCATGAAGAAGGTAATAAGCAAGCACATCAAATCCACCATTGGTGTCATATCAATGTTGGTAGAATGCTTTTTATTTTTTCGCCTTCCGCCTTTTTCTTGTTTTTCTTCCTGGATTATTTCACCCATAATATTTTTATTTTTATAGTTTCAAAAAAACTAATAATCTATTCTTCAAGTTTTGCTTCTTCCTTCTGAAGATTGGTGATCAGGTTAAACTTGTTCACTTTGTTATCCTGCATTATATCAATAATCTTTTTAACCGTTTTGTAATCAGCATCAGCATCGCCTTTTATAACAACTTCAGCATTCGGGTTTGTAATACGTGCAAACCTTACCCATAGGTTCAATTGGTTGTCTGTTGTATCAGTAGGGATTCCTATCTGTAGTTCTGCTTTTCTTTTAGGATTGTCGCTATTCAACCATTCTTTTAAACTTACTACAGGCATTCCGAAAGAAGCTCCCTTATCAAATTTATCTTTTTCTTTTGCAGTAAAGATAATTTTGTAGCGTTCACCCATCTTTTCAAGCAATGTTTTTCTGAAATGCGAAGCAGTATCAGCAACTTCTTTTCCGTTTTTATCAAAAGTTTTCCCATTTCTGTTCATATCAAAAAAGATCTTATTGTCTTTAGTGATCTCAATAATAATGATGCTTTTGTCAGGAGCCTGTTTATCAGAGATAGAATTAGGTGTATCAATTTTGGCAGCTTCCTGCGGACGGAAAGAAGTTGTAAGCATAAAAAAAGTTAAAAGCAGCGAAAACAAATCCACCATAGGCGTCATGTCTATGTGTGGTGATTTGGTCGGTAGCTTAATTTTTGGCATGATAAATCAATTTAAAGTTAATACCGTTTATTTTGTATTTGCTGCAAATGTTTGAATAATGCTCATTCCTGCTTCATCAATTTTGAAGGTCATGCCGTCAATTATTGAAGAGAAATAGTTGTAAAGAATAATAGCGCCTGCTGAACCGCCAATACCAAAAGCTGTATTGATAAGAGCTTCAGAAATACCGGTTGCTAGAGCAAGAGCATCGGGAGCGCCGGCTTGAGCAAGAGCAGCAAATGCCCTGATCATTCCGAATACTGTTCCCAAAAGTCCGATAAGCACAGCTAACGAAGCAATAGTTGAGAGAAATACCAGATTTTTCGATAACATCGGTGATTCTAATGATGCAGCTTCGTCAAATTCTTTCTGCATTGCAAGAACTTTTTGTTCTTTTCCCAGTTTTGTATCATTTTGTAATTCCCTGTATCTTGATAATGTAGCTCTGGCAACATTAGCAATTGATCCTTTTTGTTTGTCGCATTCGGAAATAGCATCTTCAATTTTGTCAGAAGTTAAAAGATTTTGAAGTCTTTTTAGGAAACTACCGGCATTATATTTATTGAGAGCAAGAGAAACTAATGCAAAAACAACACCTGCTGCAACAATTAATCCTCCTCCTAAAGGATAATTGCCGAAAAGCAAAGCAAAGAAGCCGGCAAGAGCCAAGCAAAAAGTAACAATTCTTAATAAAAGCTTAAACATTGCATATCCAATGGGACCGCCTCTGGCAATTTCGATGGTAATTAATCTTTCGAATGTGAAAGTAAGCAATACAAGGATAGCTGTGATAAGCAAAGGAACAATAAATCCTCCTTTGTAAATAATCCCTAAAAAATTGCCTGGTAAAGGAGAGCCCAGGGGATTATTACCTTCAAAGTTAGCTGGGTTTCCCATCACAAAAATGAAAACCACAATTGCAACAGCAAGCGCTATTAATAAAGCGCTAACTGCAAAAACAGATGACAATGCATCTTTTAACGATTGACCACTTTTATTCTTTGCCATAACGATTAATTTATTTTATTAGTAATTTATTTATTTTTAGTTTCTTTTTTATTTCTTTATGTAAAGAACGGCAAATATAATTATTTTTTTAAAAAACAACTGCCAAAGTTCTTTATAATTAAAATAAATTTGAATTTAACATTTTAGCATTTAATTAACAGATTTCTTTAATTATTATTGCCCC
>CAINEZ010000587.1 GCA_903847905.1 uncultured Bacteroidota bacterium | reverse complement strand
TTGTATTCTTGTAGCGATATTGTTATGGTTTCGATACTCATAATTATTACAAATCAAATATGAATATCGTTACATTGTACCTGTAAATTTTATTTTTTAATAACAAGTGATTGTTTATATTTGTTGCTGAGTATTCACAAATTTAGAAAACATGAAAAAATTAGAAAGTTTAAAAAAATATCAAATCGAAAATGATATGAATGATGTTAAAGGAGGAGCTCATGTTCAGGGTTCTGGTAAGATTAATGGTTCGGCATACTCTTACAATGGAGAAGTGACACCGACTGCTACGACGGGATCACCAAGTCCAATTATTCTTAATGTTTCTGATTATTGTGGTCAAGCATTTTTAGATGGACAACTTCACATGGGCTGTATCTAATAAAAATATAGTGTTAATTAATTTTATACTGGCTCTTATTGTTTAAAGAAATATAACTTTTTTACTTTTTGAGCCAGTATTTTTTAAAAAATATGTAATCAAATGAAAAAGATTATTTATATTATTTTGCTAATTATTCCCAATTTAATATTTAGCGAGGCAGGTTATGTAATATTAAAGAACCATACTCTTCCTATAGGCAAAATAAGGACATACGAAAAGTTTGAAATTATACGTTTTAAAAAATTATTTGATTCTATTTATAAAATGGATAAAGAATGTAGAACTAAGCCCCATGATTACTTTATGAAAAATGGAAAAAGAGTGGATAGTACTACGTTTAATAAATATAAAAAATTCTTTGAGCAGACAGGATATTTTTCTTTTAATAGAGATATATGGATTAAGGATGCAGATAATTTTTTGTCAAAAAATTATGCTATGCAACTTCATTTCTCTGACAGGTACGCATTTGATTTAATGAGATTGATAGAAAAGTCCATTTATCGGAAATCGTGCAATGAAAATGATTTGATGGATTATTTTGTAACTTATTTATGGAGACAAACAGAATTTAAATTTTTTTGTTATTATGGTTTTTTTTATCATATTGTCTTAATACCCAACATGGAATCGTGTCCTTTTCATAAGTATTACAAATATGCTTTTTATAAATATGTTGAATATTGCAGAAATAACGACAGTAGTTTTGCCTTTGTTCTCCTTTCTGATGTATCCATAGATAGTAATAAGAAATTTAATTGGAATAACATTGCTATCAAAGATAAAACAACTTCTTTACCGGTTCATTTTATAAAAAAATCAGTAAATGCGTATAAAAACTTACCTGAATTTATTATTAGAAATAGTAATCCATCCAAATTTCAAGGCGGTACATATAGTGTGTTAATATGTACACATCCAAATATACAGGGTAGTCCATCATATATTTTGAAATAATAATGTATAGTGTGTCAATTAAATAATTTATAAAATAATCGTTATTTAAATTAAAAAAGGAAAAATTTATGGCTTCAATTTCATCCGTATCAGGCTTAATCATATTGATAATTATTTGCGCAGTATTTTTTCAAATAATCTCTTTGATTGATATATTAAAAAGTAAGTTTAATAATAATGACAAGCTTATTTGGATTTTAGTTGTGTTGTTCGTTTCAGTTATTGGTCCGATACTTTATTTCAGTATAGGAACAAAACAAAAAATTAAAGATTAAACCATAGTTAATACCGTTTAATATCATTATGGGTTGATTCCCCGTTATGTTTGGCATAATTTGTTTTGTGCGATTGACATAACACTTTGTTTTTTGTGGACAGTCGCTCATTCTGTGGCAAAAACAACGCATTGTTTTATAAAAATTAATGTTTAAATGAATTATAATGATTTTAATTTTATCAGAGAGAAAAGATATTACTACCTATCACATAGCAAAGTGGTTAGAATATTACGGAAAAGAAGTATTTATACTTACTGATGAAGATAAAATAAAAATGCTTTGCATTAATAATAATGGAATATCATTTGAAGTAGATGATTATATATTAAATTTTAAAGAAATAGAAGCATATTGGTATAGAAGGGGGATATTCAATCTTCCATTCAGTATCAACAGTGAGGGCTTACCAAATGCAATAATAGATAATTTAAAAAAAGAAAGAGCGTTGGTTAACGAAATTCTTCACACATATTTGCTTAAGATACCTAATTTGAGTAGCATTTTCAATTCCGATCTTAATCGTGTTAATGTTCTGTATAAAGCTAAAGATGCCGAATTACAGATACCCAATTTTGGTATTTTTAATTGCAAAAAGGACATAGAAGGATTCTTTTCTAAATATTCAAAAATAATTACAAAGCCTATTTGGAATGGCATATCCACTATTGAGAATAATACATTGTTTATAAATTACACAGCCGAATTTACTCAGGAAGACCTTGCTGGATTGCCTGAACTATTTGCACCCAGCTTGTTTATAGAGTACATTGAAAAAAAATACGAGTTAAGAATTTTTTATCTTAATGGCGAATGTTATACTATAGCAATCCTGTCACAAAATGACCCCAAAACCCAACTTGATTACCGAAAATATAATATTGAAAAACCCAACAGGAATGTATCATATTTATTGCCAAAAAATATTGAAGATAAAATACGAAGACTAATGGAAAATGTGAATTTAAAAACCGGCTCCATTGATATTATTGTTACTCCTGAAGATGATTTTGTATTGCTTGAAATAAATCCGATTGGTCAGTTCTTAAATGTTAGTCAGGATTGCAATTATAACATTGAAAAAAATATTGCATTATATCTTTCAAATATAGCACAATGAAACTTGAAGAATTTGTCAATAAAGGGTTTAAACAAGACCTGCCGATTTACTTAAATAAAGTTACAATAATCAATTACAATCAATCGGAAAATCAAGTATTATCTTGGAAAAGTGTATCATTAAAGAAATATAATTTAATGGGCTATCAAACATATAAATGTTATAAGCATATAATGAAAATATCAAACATATAATTATGACAATAGATTTGAATAAATACATTATTTTATTAAGCCATTGTATATTTATTGATGGCGCAAAAAGGAGCATTATTTACGATATACAACGAAATAATTTCGAGGTAATACCTAAAGATATTAGCGAGATAGTTAAGAAGTTTAAAGGGAAGAGAATAGAAAATGTTTATAAAGAATATAG
>CAINEZ010000586.1 GCA_903847905.1 uncultured Bacteroidota bacterium | reverse complement strand
AACTATGCCTGCACATATCTATTTTCAAGGGTTTTCAACATTGTTAGTTGAAAAAATCTGATAGCTTCTCTTAAAAACAAAAAAGCCTGACCATATTTTATTTGATCAGACTAAAAATTATTTTTTAAACGAATTTCCCTAGTTACTTTGGTTTAATACCCCGACTCTATGGGTCGGAAATAAAATATTTTTTTTTGATACCTCGAGGCAAAGCCTCGAGGTAATTCATTTTCTAGTAAAAATATTCTTATGGTTTGTAAACAACAAATTGAAATCCTTCGTCAGTTGCTATACCTGAAGAGTTATAAGCCAAGATATAAAGGTTGGGCATAGAACTAGCTGCTGAAACAAAACCCGGACCAGATCTAAGTGTTACAATTGTTGTATAATTTGGATAATAAAAACTTTCCCCTGTTATTGTTATAAAATATGTTCCTGTACCAGTATGATTAACAGTGAAATTGCTTGTGCTTCCATTAGTATTAATGACGCCGTTTGATTCAACATTACCATAAGCAATAGGGACAAGGTTAGCTGTACCTGTTTGCGTGCGGTTCAACTCATTTGTGTTAGCGCCGCTAATAGTTGTAGTACCATTAACATCCAATTTACTCGAAGGAGCAGCAGTTCCAATACCAATATATTGAGTTGTTCCATTTATTTCAAAAGTACCATCGGCAGCCACATATGATTTGCTGATGGAATAATTTTCATCATTCTGTATCATACCAGTAAACCATTTATTTGTAGCGTTAACCTGATAATAAACATACCCGTTAGTAGAGCCAGTTCCTTTGTTAATAGCAACACCAGCATATCCGCCGTTACTATTCAATTTTATAAAAGCACTTGCATCATAAATCTCAAGCATTGCTGCTGGAGAGGTAGTTCCTATACCAATGTTTGTTCCATCATTATATAATAAATCATTTGCAACCCAGCTTGTGCCATCATGTCTTAAGGTTTGTCCGATCGTGCCTGATGGTAGATAACTCGGAGTTTCCCATAAGACATGTGTAGTTGGACTGGTTCCACGAACTGTTAAAACTTGCCCTGCAACACCATGGCTGCCACTGTAATCGCGAATATGTCCATAATACATATTAATATAATTATCATTTACATTTCCTAAATCAAAATAATTGGTTCCTGTTGAATGCAGTCCTATTATGTTTGCATTTAAAATATTCTGAACATTCATATTAATACTATTAGCGCCGGCATTATTCCCTAATGCAAGGGTTTGGGCTAATGTTTGTGTACCACCTGTAGCACCTGTTGCTCCTGCATCTCCTGTTTCACCTGTAGCACCTGTAGCTCCTGTAGCTCCTGCAACTCCTGTAGCACCTGTTGAACCATTTTCTCCTGTAGTGCCAGCAGGACCAGCAATACCAGTAGGACCAGTAGGACCAGTAGGACCAGCAACGCCGCTAGTACCTGAATTAGCTGCGTACATTGCAAATGGAACTGTTAATAACTGTGCAGTGCCTATATCTGTATATGTACCTTCACCAGTCAGGTCTAATTGAACCTGTAACCAATAATTACCAGAACTCCATGAAATAGATGAAAATGTTTGTGTTCCAACCTGAGTTCCATTTCCTATCGAAAGAGTTAATAATCCAAACTGGTTAGTTGTGATACTATGTGTTTCTGAATAAACTACAGAACCTGAAGCTGAACCCTGATGTATAATTATTTTAACACCCATTGATTGGCTTGCTAATATATTGCCTGAAGAATTGCGGGCAACTGCTTGGTAATTAAAAGCCTGAGGCACTTGGGCTTTAAGTTCGAATACGAACATAAGCATTAGCATTGCGCTTAATAAAGTAATGATTGTTTTTTTCATTTTTTTAGTATATTAAATTGATTTTGTGTATTTCTGTTTTCCTGCCTACCGGCGAGGCAAGCTTTTCACCTTTTAAATCCATAAGAGTAAGTTCAAGCAAATAAATACCCTGATTCAAATTTCTTATGTCGAAATTAACTGTGTTTAAACCATTAACCTGCACCACAGTTTTTGTAAAAACCACCTGTCCTAACAGATTGTATAGTTTTATTATATTGTCTGAACTATAATTGCTAACATAGCTTAATATAAAATTCCCATTCGAGGGATTTGGATATATCAGAACTTCTCCTTTAAATACAGGAGTTTCTGTAATTCCAACCAAATAATCTTCTGGTTGCTGAAATCCTTGAGTAAGGATATTGTTTGTGGAGGTGAATGTATTAACCATTGTCATTTCGGCTACTGTGAAAGACAATGATGCGTTTGCCGAAGTAAAATACCCTCCCGAAGAAGATATTACAGTTGGCGAAAGTGTTTGAGCTTGCGGTGAAAACCCACAAATACCAAGCACAAAAATTAAAATCAGTAATTTGTTTTTCATAGTTTGGAATTTAATTTTCAATAATTTATTTTATAAAAGTAAAATACAAAGTTAATAATATTT
>CAINEZ010000585.1 GCA_903847905.1 uncultured Bacteroidota bacterium | reverse complement strand
TACCGGACAGGCAGGCGGCAGGCAGGTTCCAAGGAAAGAAAATAGTCCTTGAAAATATATTTTTTCTTTGATCTCTTGGAGCTTGGAACTTGGTATTTGTGGCTTGTCCGTGGGACAAGCCTATGGGGGATATTCAAATTTTCAACGATTTATTTTTTTTGTGAATAATTCAGGATAAAGAATTGTTCAAGAATAATATTTACTTTATTCCGAAGCGGCTTTTACCGCATTTATAATGGGAATATAACCGGTACACCTGCATAAATTTCCTTCGAGAGCTTCTTTAATTTCTTCTTCTGTCGGTTTTGAATTTCTGTCAAGCAGGGCTTTTGCGCTCATCAACATTCCAGGGGTACAGAAGCCGCACTGGATGGCTCCGTGTTCTAAAAATAATTTTTGCAATTTTGAAAGCGTATTATCTTTTTCGAGATTTTCTATAGTTTCAATGGTTGCTCCTTCCAATTGCCCTGCAAGTATAAGGCAGGAACATATTGCTTCGCCATTCATTATTACCGTACATGCACCACATTCGCCAACTCCGCAACCTTCTTTTGTTCCGGTAAATAATAAATGCTCGCGTAAAATATCAATAAGCCTGAAAGAATCATCAACATCAATATTATACTCTTTGTTATTTACGGTGAATTTTATTTTTGACATATTTTTATTTATTTATACCGTTCCTAAAGTAACTGTTTAGTTAACAAGTTTTTAATTTTAATTGAATCAAAATCTCTTTTAACACATCTTTACAAATATTAATAAAAACAGGTGTTTTATATTCCGACGACCACCGCTTCCCAATGGCAATATCAATAATACTTTGTAATGGTTTTTCAATTTCATCAATCAGCTCTTTCGTTAATTCTTTCCCAATAAATATTTCTTCGATATTATTAATTCTTTGAGGCCTGTCGAATAATGAGCCGGCAGCTATCCTACAGTCGGTAACATTTTTTTCACTATCAACAGCAATCATAACGCCAACGCTCATGCGTGTAATGTTTAATGCGTTTCTCCTGCCTAATTGATAATAACTGTGGTAATATTTTTTTTGAGTTATGGGAATTACTATTGCCGTGAGTATTTCATCCGGTTTTATTTGTGTTTGATAATTTTTAATTATAAAATCTTTAACAGAAATTTCACGTGTTTCACTTTTTGATTGCAAAATAACTTTTGCATCATACAAAATTAATGGAGGTACTGAATCGGCGCATGGCGCAGCATTAACAATGTTACCGCCAAGCGTTGCCTTATTTCTTATTTGCTTTGAACCTATTAAAGAACAAGCTTCAATTAAAAGCGGAAAATATTTTTGTATTGCTTTATGTGAAATAATATCTGTTATTGAAACTGCACCGCCAATAAAAATTTCATTTTTTGATTTTCTGATCTTTTTTAATTCAGTTATTTGAGAAATGTTCAGTAATTTTTCAGGCCGGTTTCTTTTTCTAAGTTCAATTATAACATCTGTTCCGCCTGAAATTATCTTATATTCTTCATTCTTTATTATCAGCGCTTTTTTCAGATTTTTCGGTGTTATCATTGTAATATCTGAAACACGCGGCGCATTTTTTCTTTTATTTACATCTATCCCCACTTCACTTTGACGTGATGGTTTAACAAGATGTTTGCCAAGAAATACTCTTTCAAGAGTAAGAGGAATCTGGTAATAATATTTTCCTGTTGCATATTTCACTGCATTATTTATAGCAGCAGATGCAAGTTCAAGTGTTGGCTCCCCTATACTTTTTGCTCCAAAAGGTCCATATTTATCAGGGTTTTCAATAAGTAACAGCTCGATTTCGGGAATATCTTTTATTGTAGGAATAAGATATTCATCAAGGTTAGGCGATTTTACAATTCCATTCTGTACATTAAAATCTTCGAGAACCGCATATCCTATGCCTTGCGCAACACCGCCATAAACCTGGCCTTCAATGCCGTGTTTATTGATTACTTTTCCTACATCATGTGCAGCAGTAATTTTGACAACTTCAATTTTTCCGGTTGAAGTATCAACTTTAATTTCTGCAACCTGGCACCCGTAAACATAAGTAAAATATGCATTCCCTTGTCCTGTTTCTTCGTGCCAGCTTACGTCAGGGGCTTTAAACCAGCCATAAGCCGAAAGATTTACTCCTGCTTTGAAAGATTTTTCTACAGCTTTTTCAAAAGGTATCGAAGTAATATTTTCATTTGGATTCTTTAAAATTATAAAACCATTTTCCCAAACTGTTTCATTTATATCAGAAACTTTTAAATCATCTTTTATAATTTCGAAAATAGAATTTTTTATTTTTTGAGCAGCATCAATCACGGCATTACCTCCGGTAAGTGTTGCTCTGGAAGCAACTGTTGGACCGCCGTCGGGGATAGTTGCAGTTTGTGGTTCAAGAAATATTATTTTTTCAAAATCTACACCCAGTGTTTCTGCTGCTATCTGGCAAAAAGTAGTTCGCATACCTTGTCCGTTTTCATTCAGTCCGGCAAGCACATATATACTGCCATCTCCCTGAACAGAAACAATTGCAGAAGTGGCGTCAACACCTTCGGCTCCCAGTGAACATCCCCTGTAACTGCATGCAAAACCAATTCCATATTTATATCTTTCGCTTTTATCATTAAGCTTTTTATATTCTTCAAATTTCTCTAAATACCCTGATTTACCAAGAGCTTTATCAAGAACTTCATCAAGAGCTACTTTATGTTCTGACAAAACTTGTCCGCTGGCGGTAATACTATCTTGTTTAAATCCGTTCAGTTTACGTATTTCAAGAGGCGTAATAGAACATAGAGAGGCGATTTCATCCATCAATGATTCCTGTGCAAAAATTATTTGAGGCGATCCAAAACCCCTGAATGCTGCAGTATATGGGTTATTGGTGTAAATACTGCGGATATCCGTTTGAACATTTTCAATTTCATAAGGACCTGTTGCCTGCACAACAGAACGCCATGTAACAAAAAAACTTTGTGAAGAATAAGCGCCGCTATCTGCAATAATGTCAATCTTCATCGCTTTAAGCTTGCCGTTATTATTAAAGCCGACTTTATAATTTAAAATGTAAGGATGTCGTTTGTAACTTTCTTTTATTGACTCTTCTCTTGTATAAGTTAATTTCACTGGCTTTCCGGTTATATTGCAAAGCAGCGCAGCCCTGCATGCAATACAATTTATAATATCATCTTTTCCTCCGAAAGAACCGCCCAGAGTGGAACCAAGTACATTCACCCTATTCAGGTTAACTCCCATAAAAGCTGCAACCATTCTCCTGGTTGTAAAAGGATTTTGAATGCTACCATATATTTTAAATCCTTTGGTAGTTGGATCGGGTGCGGCAGTGATTGTTTCAGGTTCTATATATGCATGTTCGTGAAATCCGGTTTTATATTTTCTTTCAATAACCTGATCCGATTCTGCAAAACCTTTATTTACATCGCCTTTAATAAGAGGATAATGATTTACAATATTGTTTTTAAAATCGGCATGAATAGGGCGCGCATCAGGTTTCATTGCTTCTAACGGATCGAATATTCCTTCAATAGGCTCGTATTCAACTTCAATGGAATCGGCAGCTGCATAAGCCTGTTCCCGGGTATTGGCAGCAACAACAGCAATAACATCACCTGTGTAAAAAACTTCATCATTAACAATTACATAATGATCCTGCCGGATAGGACCTATACGTTTTTGCCCCGGAATATCATTATAAAGCGCTATTGCTTCAACACCTTCCATTTTCTCTGCCTTGGAAATATCAATTTTTATAATCTTCCCTACAGGAATATCAGTGTATCTATTGGCAGCATGTAACATACCGCAATGCTTGATGTCGTCGCCGTAAACAGCTTTTCCTGTTACCTTTTCGTAACCATCAACTCTTACGACTTTTTTTCCAACTATGTTATACATTATCTAAAAATTATTGCTTTGGACAAAAGTACAAGATTTTAATATAATACTTTTATCGGGCTCATAAATAAAAAAAGCTATTGGTTTCCCTTTAGCGTTAATTAATATTATGTCTCTGTTTCAAAAAACGAACTACGAACAACAAGCTAATAATTATAAAATCCTCAACACTCAATTTTCAACTCTCAACTAAACTTGAATATTGAGTATTGAACATTGTATATTAAATATTAATTAATCAAATCAAAAATAAAAATTGTATATCTTATAACCTATTGTTTTGTTATATTTAGAAAACTTAAATGCCGATTATTGCAATTATTAATGTAAAATAACTCGCTTAACATTTTTTTATTTATACATTTGTTATTCGTAATAAATTTTAATTTTTTCAAACATTTTATGGCAATATTTGTATTAAAAATTATAAAACTATGAAAAATTTACGCTTAATGTTTATCTCTTTAGCATTAGCATTAAGTGTCTCAAATGCTACCAGCCAGAACCCATGTTTAGTTGCCTGGTATAAACTAAATGCAAATGCAACCGATTACAGTGGGAGTAATTT
The DNA here is from genome assembly GCA_903847905.1 of uncultured Bacteroidota bacterium. GTDB lineage: Bacteria > Bacteroidota > Bacteroidia > Bacteroidales > CG2-30-32-10 > CAINEZ01. The sequence goes on along the minus strand of CAINEZ010000585.1, from coordinate 1,080 downwards.
TAATGGTACACTATATGGTACCACTCCTACAGCCGACCATTTCTTAAATGCTAATAGTGCATTATATTTTAATGGAACTTCGGATTATGTTAAGCTTGGTTCTGATTTCGATTACCCCCAGAGAACGATAAGCCTTTGGTTTAAAGCAGATTTTTTTCCAACGAGCTGGGGGGCGATTTTCGCTAATGATAATGGCAATCTTCAATACGGAATGTTGGGAATTACTGCAGTTAACCTATCGGGGGTAAATATGATAAGGTGTAATGTGGGAACTGCTGTTAATAGCACATATAGTAATGCTCTTAAACCAAATGAGTGGTATCATTTTGCTGTTGTTGTGAACTCCTCATATTTTAAATGCTACTTTATGGGAACTCCTGTCGATTCTTTACCCAATACAAACTTCGGTCATTCTATGGATGGCGATAATGTTGCTCATCTTGGCTGTTCGAGAAATTTTGGATATTTTTTCCCCGGAGCAATTGATGAAGTACAAATATACAATTGTGCCCTTAGCGATGAGGAAATATCAGAATTATATTATGACGGGGTATATATTTTAGAGGCAAATGCAACTAACCCACCTTACGTTGAAGTTTATCCGAATCCTGCAGGTAACTTTGTTACTATAGATTATCCGGGATACCTGCCTGCCGGTAGGCAAGGTTCATCTAATAATGCAACAACTCTTGATATATTCAGCGCAGATGGGAAACTTCTAAAGAGCATGCCAATTAGAAATAGTAAGACACAAGTTGATATTGCAGAATTATTTTCAGGAGTATATATTGCCCGAATCACTGACAACAATACAACAACAGTAAGAAGGCTTGTAAAAGAATAGAGTAAAAGAAATATTTTTCTTATTATCTTTCTTGGTTTTTAATACTTGCAAAATATATGTGAGGCAAATTACAAGAAAAAGCATCTTAACTGATGCTTTTTTAGGGAAATTCGTTTAAAAAATAATTTTTAGTCTGATCAAATAAAATATGGTCAGGCTTTTTTGTTTTTAAGAGAAGCTATCAGATTTTTTCAACTAACAATGTTGAAAACCCTTGAAAATAGATATGTGCAGGC
>CAINEZ010000584.1 GCA_903847905.1 uncultured Bacteroidota bacterium | reverse complement strand
TTGTTCTGCATAAAACAAATCTTGATGCTTTTTCTTTCGCCTACAATAGGCTTTATTAAAAGTTTTTTACATACATTTGTTCATATCTTTGCATGAAAAAATTACCGAACTATTGATTATTATTTGTTATATTTAATACGGCAATACAAAATATTTTAGTATTTGACCATAAAAATATAAAAACATATTCCGGAGGATTGGGATTTACTTTTACAAGTATATTGTTTATGTTTTTTATTGCATTTATGTCTAATTCGGGAACAATTAGGAATTTGTCTTCGATAAAAGGTATAAAGTATTTTTTTTACTATACAAGCTTATTTTCTTATTCAATATATCTTATTCATAATGAAATTTATTCAATAATAATAAAATCCGAATATGGTTCTGCTGGTTGGGCATTTGAAGTGATTACGTCATCGGCTCTTATTTATTTTATTGCATTCATTTTATTTAAATTTTTCGAACATCCTATTCTGAAATTCAGAGATCGGATATTTATATAGAATGTGGTAAAAATTATTTATTAAATTAAAAAGATGAAAAATAATAATAATAATTTTGAAAAGGCAATAATTGTAATTATTATTATTATAGGTGTGTTGTTATCGTCAGTACAGTTTTTTTACAACAGAAGTTTATGTAGTGATGAAGTTTGGCTCTCTCTTAATATAATCAACAAAAATCATTTTGAATTACTAAAGCCATTAGATTATACACAAGCAGCTCCAATTTTATTTCTTCAAATAGAAAAAATATTTTCCGAGTTAATTCCCAATTCCGAATTAGGATTGAGATTATTTCCCCTGATAAGCTTTTTGCTCTCACTATTTTTATTTTACAAAATACTTAAAACCATTCATAAAAATTATTATACAATTATTTTTTCTTTATCACTCTTTGTTTTTAACATTTATTTGATCCGTTACTCTAATGAAGTCAAACAGTATATGACGGATGTATTAGTATTAACGTTGGTTTATTATTTGATTTTAAGAAAATATGTAAACCCAAAATATAAATATTATTGCCTTGGCATTGTTGGAATAATCAGTATATTCTTATCAAATGTATCACCTATGATACTATTTACCGCAGGCTTTTATTTGTTATATGACTGTTATCGTAATGAGAAAAAATATTTTCCAAATTTAATAGGTGTTTCAATTGGTTGGGTATCTTCATTTTTGATTTACTATTTTTTATTTATTTATAACAATCCTGTAAGAGATACAATGATAATTATATGGTCTTATGCTTTTATGCCAACAAACCCATTAAGCCTGGAATTTTATAAATTCCTTTTACATAGTGGCTCAATGCTTCTTCTATTTTTTTTCCAATATGGCAACCTCGGAGAATGTTTAATTATTTTAATCCTGATAGGAATAGTAAGTTTAATCAGAAAAAAAAGGATAGATTTAATTATTCTTACAATAACACCAATAGTATTACAACTACTTTTATCAAGTTTTAAACTCTATCCTGTTTATCCAAGATTGCTTCTATATCTATGTCCTGTTATTATAATAATTTGTTCTTTTGGTTTTGAATACATAGTCAACAAACTTTTTTATTATTTAAAAATTGAAAGGTTTAGACTTTTAAGCATTTCTATTCCATTATTAATGTTATGTTATTTTTACTTTCTTTATTATACAGATGGATATCCTTTTAAACGAAGTGAATTAAAAAATAGCATTACATTTATTGAACAACACATGAATAAAAATGACAAAGTATATGTAACATATTTTGCGAGTTGGCCTTTTCAGTACTATAAAGAAATATCCTATATGAAAATAGATACTAATAATATTATTATTGAAGATCGCTACTATATGAATGATACAATAAGTTATTCTAATAAAGTGAGTTTATTAAGCGGTAGGGTTTGGTTTTTATTTACCTTAATTGGAGACGAGGGTAAAAACATGAAATTCCTGGTAAATTATTTTAATTCAAAAGGCAAAAGAGCTATTCAAGAATTTCATACAGAAGCTTCAGATGTTTATCTATATGATTGCAGCAATTAGTGAAATATTATAAGAAAATATGGTATTTGTATTTTTAGAAGTAATATAAATTCTCAAATCTATGAATTTAATAAACCAAAAAAAATAGCATTAAATAAATTCTTTATCAAAAGCATTATGAAAAAGTAAAAGTATTCCGGCGTCACAAAAATAATGCACCTATGCGGTTATTTGAATTTAATAAAAATAAAAATCGATGAACATCTTTTCAGGGAAAAATATTATTTTAATTGTATTAACAATTATTGTTATTGCTATAAGGATCAATTATGTTTTTTTATATAATGAATATTATGAAGACAAATCGCATCAGGTTAATTGCTCTGTAAATATTTTAAAAGGCAATGGTTTTTGTGAAAGCGAAACAGACTTAACAGATTTGAGTAAGATAAAATACCATCCTTTGGATGGAAGGCCTACTGGCTATTCTATATTAGTGGCAGCTGTTCAATATTTTTGCAATGATTTGTTGTTATCAATTAATATTTTAGATTCACTTTTTATCTGCTTGTTTATTTATTCAATAATAGGCATTTTTAAAACATTGAATTTTAGCAGGAAATCATTATACCTTATTCTTTGGTTTTATGCGATTACATTTTCTTTATTCTATAATGCTTCGTCTTCCGATTTAATTGCGTTTTCTATATATCAACTAGTTATTTACATTGCCATCAAAAATCTTCATAATACTAATTGGAAGCACACAGTTTTTATAGCGTTACTTTCATTTTCCCCGTCTTTAATCAGGTACGCCTACCAGCTATTATCATTTGTTATTCCCTTATCCTTTTTTATTTCAGGTTATTATTTCAATAATAAACGTGTTTTAAATAAAGGGATATGTACCGGTATAATCACTTTTTGTTGTTTACTGCTTTTCAATTTATATGAAAAATTCCGAATGGGAGATTATCTGATGATAAAAGATAAAATAGGAATACATTTTGAAAACCTTCTTCAATTTACTTATTTCCCCTTTGATTCCTTTTTCTTTATGAAATCGTTGGTAATTAAATATAATGATACTATTAATGGGCTAACCGTTGCTTATAAGATTTTTACTTTGTTAACATCTATCCTGATTATTGTTTTCTCAATTTACCAGTTTGTTCGCTTGTTAAAGAGAAGAAAACAGGGTGTTCCTTTAAAAGAAAATTTATTTAATTTTTACTCAATGGGAATGTTAACAATCTTTTTTATAATTATTACTTTAAGTTATCTTTCTGTTAGATATGCTCCTCAGGAATGGAAAAATCCTCCATGGACTTACGTTTCCGAGTCCAGGTATTTTTCAGCCGGAATTATTTTTCTCCAAATTGTGATTTTCTCTTCTGTTTATGAAAAAAACAAAAAGTGGCTTTCTTTTATTATAAGATCATTTGTAACGGCTGTTTTTATTTTTTGTTTTGCATACTGGATCAATGAAAAATATAATATATATTTTCATAAAACAGCTCATACATTTTCATTTGAATATAAAGAGCAATTAGAAACATGTTCTATTATTAATAATTTGAAATTAAAAACTGACAAGAAAATAATTTATGTTGAAAACGAACCAAGATCTGTTAACTTTGTTACTGATGTTACAGGTATTTATTCCGGTTCGTCTAAATATACAAAATTAATAAACTCAAATTTAAATTCCGGAGAACCGGTTTTGATTATTATTGTTATACCTAAGAAATTATCTTTAATTGAGAAAAATTTTATTCAAAAATTCAAAGCAGAAAAAATT
>CAINEZ010000583.1 GCA_903847905.1 uncultured Bacteroidota bacterium | reverse complement strand
TATAACAATGAAAAGGGGATTGGACAAGTTTGATTTGATTTATCAAGGTTGGATATTAGCTAAACAAATTGAAAAAGATGTGTCCACACGGTAGCTGTGCGGCAGGCAGGTTGTTTGTAGTTAATAATAGCAACTCAAACCCAACAAAAACGACAAACCACAAACGAGTTTTATAATAAATTTTAGATATATGAATTTTAGTTTTAATATTTACGATCTTACTTCCTTTACAAAATGGATAGATTATTCGCTATATGAATACTGCACGCCATTTTGGGCAATGATGTGGGAAATGATTATTATTGGCGTTGCCATGCTTTTGTTTTATGCGGTAATGGGGCTATTCCTGGTTTATGCCGAAAGAAAAGTATGCGCCTTTATGCAAAACCGCGTTGGACCTAACCGTGTTGGACCTTATGGTTTCATTCAAACAATTGCCGACCTTATTAAATTACTCTTTAAGGAACTTGTATCGATAAAAAAATCAGATAAGTTTCTTTTTACCCTTGCTCCTTTTATTGTTATCATAGTTAATTTTATGCTGCTTGCTGCAATACCTTTCTCCAAAGGATTACATGCTATTGATTTTAATATAGGTGTATTTTATCTTATGGCTGTATCATCCATGGGAGTGATTGGTGTTTTACTGGCAGGATGGTCGAGCAACAATAAATTTTCTCTGATCGGTGCTATGCGTAGCGGTGCACAAATAGTAAGTTATGAATTATCCGTAGGACTGTCTCTTATCACCATTTGTATTTTAGCAGGGAGCATGCAACTATCCACAATAGTGGAACAACAAGCAAATGGCTGGTTTATTTTCACAGGTCACATTCCTGCAATTATAGCATTTGTAATATACCTGATTGCCGGAACCGCTGAGACCAACAGAGGTCCTTTCGACCTTGCTGAAGCGGAATCGGAATTAACAGCCGGTTACCACACTGAATATTCGGGAATCGCATTTGCATTATTTTATCTTTCTGAATTCATGAACATGTTTATTGTAGCATCTATTGCTGCCACAGTCTTTTGGGGAGGATGGATGCCTTTCCACATACACGGATGTACAGGTTTAAATGAGATAATGGATTATATTCCGCCGTTTATCTGGTACATTGGAAAAACATTTGTCATCATCTGGATCATTATGTTGTTTAAATGGACTTTCCCGCGTTTGCGTATCGACCAGCTTCTTACTCTTGAATGGAAATATTTATTACCAATCAATCTTATCAATATTATTATAATGGCATTTATTGTTTTAATGGGCTGGCATTTTTAAATTATGAAAAGTATTATAAAATACATATCCGGAATTTTCAAAGGTATCCTCTCCTTATTTAAAGGGATGAGCATTACAGGAAAATATTTCTTTTCTCCACGTGCTATCGTCACGCAACAATATCCTGAAAATCGCAAAAAGAAAGGGAAAAATAAACTAGTGATGTTCGACCGTTTCAAAGGCGAACTCATCATGCCGCATAATGAAAACAACCAGCATAAATGCACCGGTTGCGGTATTTGCGAAATGAACTGTCCTAATGGAACTATTGAAGTTATTTCCAAAATGGAAATGGGCGAAGACGGGAAAAAGAAAAAAGTTTTGGATAAACATGTGTACAGGCTTGGCATGTGCACATTCTGCGCTTTATGCGTTAAGACCTGCCCTTCAAAGGCTCTTGCATTTTCGCAGGAATTTGAACATGCAGTTTTCGACAGAAGAAAGCTTAACAAAATATTAAATAAAGAAGGTTCAACTTTAATGAAAGGAGTAGAATAATGAGCGGAAATCAATTTATGTTTTACTTGTTTGCAGCGGTTATCATAATTTTTTCGATACTAACTGTAACAAGTAGAAAAATTTTAAGAGCAGCAGTATTTCTTCTTTTTGTTTTAGTTGCTACTTCAGGATTATATTTTATGCTGAATTACCAGTTTCTTGCTGCTGTTCAGCTTACGCTATATGCCGGAGGTATTGTTGTTTTGATCATCTTTTCTATTTTACTTACCAGCCATATCAACGAGAAGTTTGAATTAATTAAACCGCAAAAAGCCATTTTCTCAGCTATTGCCGCTATTGCCGGCGCAGTGCTTTGTATCATTACCATTCTTGATTACAAATTTGCTGCAGGTTCTGTAGTTGCACGCGAAATAAACATGACAGTGATAG
>CAINEZ010000582.1 GCA_903847905.1 uncultured Bacteroidota bacterium | reverse complement strand
GTGTTTTAGAAACTATATCGCCAAATGTTGAAACAACCTCATTGTATAGTTTTCTTAATTGGTTTGTATCTATATCCTGAGTATATTGAAAAGCATCTTTAACTTTTTTAAATTTTTGATTTAACGAATGAAAATCTTTTAACTTCTCATTTATTTGAGAAGTAATTTCAATTAATTGAGATTCTACATTTTTATAATTGTCCAAAAACTTAAAGTCCTTTAAACTTTTTTCAAGCAAAGAAATGGCTTGCTCTATTTTTATTCGCTCACTTCTAAATTCTTCTAATGATTTGCCTGTATCTACTTTAATTTTATCTTGAAACCCTTTTATTGTTTTATTGTAATTGTCATATTCTTTTGCTAATTCATCATAACCAATAAGATTTTTTGTTGGCAGGTTTAGAAGAAAAAAATTATAAATGGCAATATCTCTGGCATTAGCATTATATGGCAAGAAATTCAAAGGGTCGGTTCTCTTTTGATTTTCTAGATCGTCTTTGATAAAGAAGCTCATCAGCGTTCCGAACCTATTGCCTTCAAAAAAAACATCATTATTTTGAATCGGAAATAACTTGTTGATTAATATTTTTTTTAATTCTGTTTTTGTATATTCTTCAACCTCATTGAGTGTATTTCCAAAATAAACTTTATCGGCTGTCGCAAAATATCGCTTAATAAAAAAAGATTTTCCTTCTATTTTTAATTCCAAAACAATATTATGTTTCTCCTTTCTTAAAAAATCGTATTTTTCTTGTGAGAACCTTCTTTCCGCAATGTCAGATAACAAAGCATAATTGATTAATCTAACCAATGATGATTTACCTATTCCGTTTATTCCTCTTTTATCTTTATCCTCTGAGTATTTACCCAAAATAATATTAATGCCTGCTTCAAACTTGAATGGCTTTAATAATAAATCTGTTTCTGAAAATAATCTGACTAACATTTCTTGATTTTAAAATATTTTCAATTGCTCCATCGTTCGTGGAGTTAATTTTACTTTATATCCTTTTTTCTCAATCATACCACAAGAATAAAGAAAGGTTAATGAGTTTAAAAACATTTCTGGTGTCCGCTTCTTATTCTTTTTAAGAAATACCACCATTAAATTTTCAACTAATACAAAATCTTGCCCTTTGAGTTGTTCTACAACATCAATTCCAAGCACCATAATATTTAAAGTCAAATCACTTTCAGGGTGTGGTAATATCATTTTCTTGTTTTGTTTTGCGACCAATTAAACATTGTTCAAAAATGTATATTAATAATGCTCGTACATAAAATCTGTAATCATCGTCATCATTGCTAGAATATTTTTCTAAATACAGTTTTGTGAGGGTTTCCAACTTTTCCTTAAATATTCCTTTTGTTTCTGTAAAATCGTTAATTATCCTGAGTTTTATTCGGTCTATTTCTCCGTCTTCATAACCATAAATTACATTATGGATATCAATAAAATATTCTGAAACTATTTCATATTCCTGAAGAACACCTTCAATATCTGCTTCCTTATAGTTTAATTTTACTTTATCTGGATAATATAATGCTTTATTGTAAGGAATTTTATTTTCAGGCGGTTCACTTTCCTTTAATAAATCTTCCAGTATTTCTCTGAGATAATCTTGTGCTAAAAATTCCGATTCAATTCGGAGACTCTTTGCTAATTTTCTTCGCTGGTAGTTTTTTAAATCCTCAATTATTGAAAGTATTTGTTGCGTTCCCAAAAGGGGAGTTCCTGATTTTAAACTTTCAATTTTATTTATTTGAGCAGGAGAAATATTCTGATTAACTATAAACATCCATTTAGGATATTTTTTCTCCCAATTGTTTTGATAATCTTCAAAATCTTCGTCTGCCTTGTTATCAAATTTTTTTTGAGTTGCATTTTCGGGACCATAACACGCAATAATTCTTTTTTCATTATTTATAATTCCATCACAACCTTTATCCTTCTTTTTTCTAAGGACGGTAAACCCCTGTTCTCCATATTTCAGAAGGAACAAATCAACAACAAAATCCTGAAAGTCAAATCCTGTTAATGATTCTATCTGCAGTTTAAATCTATTCTGTAAAGGGTCGTTCATTGTGATACAAAATTACAATTTAATTTGTTTTTTTTTATTTTCCACAATTTTCATTTTTTCTTTAGAAAAATAGGTAATGTTTATAAATTATTTCATCAACTTTTTTATTTCCGCTTCTTCTTTGTTCTGTTCTATCAGTGAAAATATACAACTTTTCGGAATTATTCTAATTTTTTTTAATGATAGGTGTTCTTCTTTAAATCAATTTTGAAATGTCGGTGTATAATTGCTTTAGATTTTCGTTAGACATATCAAGTATTGGTTCATACATAAATGAATTAAGGTGAATGTTTTCAGGTGTCATCAAATTAACATTCTCCAGATGTTTTATAACTTCTGTTTCACTGCTGAATTTTTCTTTATATTTTTTTATGAGAACAATTGTTTGATTCTTTGTTATACCTTTCCAAAACGTATCATCAGCAATTTTTGAAATCATAAATTTTTCGGCTTTTAAACGAATAGCAATTGCAAGAACAATTTTATTTTCCAATTCAATAATTTCAGTTTTTTCTTTCAAAATTTTATCGGCAATTTCAAAAATCAAATCAATAACAATCTTGGTTGGGTTGTTTAATATTAAAGTTTTTTTATCAATTAAAATATCTTTGAAAATTGTTTCAAGATTACTTATAGTAATAGTTTGTGAATCTTCTTTAATATGGAGAAGTGATGTAAGTTTTAATTTGTTATCATTAGAACCGGAATACTCTGCAATATTCCTAACAAAAGGAATTGAAGCAATTAGCATAGCTTCTTCACCAGCTTTATGAAAATTCTTTTTCCAGGTTGTGAACGGATTGTTTTGATATGTTTCCTGAATAAGTTCAATCCCTTTTTTAGTTTTTACAGTTTGCAGTTTATTCTCCCTATCTATATCTAACCTGCTACTGACTGTTCTATAAAAATCAAAATTGTGAGTAAGAATTATTTGTTTGAAAATGCTTTCATTGGAAATATCTTTTAAATATTCAATAATGGCATACTTGTTTTTGTAGTCAAAATAATCAGCAATATCATCAACTACAAATAGTGTTTCTTGGTTACTTTGTAGCCGTGCTTGAACTTCAAAAATAATATTCAAAATATAGAGCGCCCTTAGTTCACCACCACTTAAAACAGCAAATAATTCTCTTTCTTCAATCGGTGTATTGTCGGCAAAATCATAGAATACAAATTTAATGCTTGGTAATTCACTTTTTAGAATTACATCTTCCTGATTTTCCACTGAAAGTTTAAACGGAACAAAAAACCTTTTATTAAATTCATCAATGACTTTTATCCATTGTGTTTTTTCTTTTTTTGCTTCTGCAACAATTTTTTCAATTTCTTTCTTCCCTTTGCCGTATTCTTCTTCAAGTGTTTTAAATGCTTCCGTATTCCTTTTGAAATAGGAAATTAAAAGTTTTTGTCTGAAAGAATCAAGATTTAATAATTCGGAAAGTATTGACTGATTATTTTCAATATATTCTCTAAAAGATTTTAACTCTTTATTTTTTATTATAGCGGTGTCTATTTCGTCAAATGCTTTTAGCAACTCAGGATTTTTAAGAATACTGTCCTTCTCTTGCTTAATAACTTCCTCTAATTCTGCTTCTGTTGTTATCACTTTACTACTTTCTTTTGTATTGAGAGAAACAGAATGATTCGCTTTGAAAAAGCCATTGTCTTTTAAATTCTTCGCTATTGTAGAAGCATTATTGTGATTGAAAACTCCCTTCCTGAAATATGTAGATTTATCAATTAGCTCGTTGTATTTAGCAATGTATTCAGAGAGTTTAGTTTTAAAATCTTTTGTTTCTAAAAAGTTTACAACCGTATCATTAAATATTTTTTGATAAATAATGTTTTCAAATGCAGGTTCTGTTTTATCTAAAACTTCTGCTTTAATTCTTTGAATAGATGTGAAGAACTGTTTTGGAGTATGGGTAAAATCATTTGAAATAATTTCTTCAATACCATTTTTTATTCCTGCAAGTTTTCCTAATTCCACCAAAAGAATTTCTTTCTTCTCATCAATATCAGCATGAATTTTTTCATACTTTTCTTTTAATACTTTATTTACTAAAAGAGTTGAAATTTTTTCTGACTTAAAATCCTGTGCATAAGGCACCACAACAAAAACTTGTTCACTGTTTAATTCTGCTGCTGCTTCATCTGTAATATTCCTTTTTGTTTTTCTTTCTTTAAAAATTGAATCATGCGATTCTTCCCCATTGCTTAAATCAAAAAATGTTTTAGCAAGTGAAGTTTTCATAATGCCATTAGGAGCATAAATGGCATATGTGCTATTAGTAGTGAAATCAAAGGTATATTTCAACTTCTTTATTCCATAACAGTTTTCTAATTCTATATTTAATTTATTCATTTTTTATTTCATCAACTTTTTTATTTCCGCTTCTTCTTTGTTCTGCTCTATCAAATAAAATTCTACGCTTTCGTTCAATACTCCAAAGGGTAGTTCCATTTGATATGCTTGTATTTTTTGTTTGTTCATTTCTTTCATCACATCACTTTTGTATGTTGTGTCGGCATTGCCAACTAACATTTCGCCTTTGCTTTCTATTACATAAACCAGTTCAAGTCCGCCATCTTCTTTTTTCTTTGCTGCAATGAAGTCAGGACGAATTTTATATTTCTGCCAACCTTGTATCGCATACCAACCTTTACTTACTTTATTTCTGAACCACCATAATATTTTTTCCTGCCTGTCTAAAATATCGCCAACTGATTTTTCTAATGAATTCATTGTTGACATTTCAACATCTTCATAGAGATAATATTTGTAAGTGCTTGGCACTGCATTTACATTAATGGTATCGTTTTCGGGAATACCGCAACCAATTTTTTCGTTGTCGGATACTGCCAATACTAATTTTTCATCGGCAATTTGTTTTTTGAAAATGACTTCTTCCTGTTTTATCCTTTCATCATTGAGTGTTGCAACAATTTCTGAAACTATGAAACCAAAATGAGCAATAAGTTTTTCCTTTCCTATTTTCTTTTCAAACTGCTTTAGATATTTAATTGCTAATGTTCGTGCTAAAAAAGAATTATCAATTATTTCGGTGAATCTACGTGTAATATAACTCATACTTAATGCAGAGATATTTTCAACTTCTTCAATACCGCCTTTTATTTTTGTTTTACTTTCTTCATCAATTGTAACGGTGAAAACTTTACGTTCAATATTTTCATCACTCAAAGCACTTTCAACTTTGGAAATAAAATCATCGGTAATTGAAAATTTTCCAAAATCAAAATATGCTTTTATATCAAGGTCGTAACTGAATTTGCGCTTGCTGTCTTTACCGTCAATGATTAACCACACGGGTAAATAAAAAGCGGGTTTATATTTTTCGCTATATTCCTTTTTTATTTTTACCGGTTTGGTTTGATTAACATTCGTGTTGTCTTTTACTTTCACTTTTGAAATCAAATCTTCCAGACCTTCTTTTTTAAAGCCTTCGGAAACCTGCTCTAAAATATTTTGCGTTGCACCTTTTACAAAATAAACATAACTCTCGTCCAGTTCTTTCACTTTTGTTTTTCGTGCATAAGGTTGTCTTAAAATTCTTCCGACTAATTGCGTTAATCCTGTATTTGAATTTACATTCGGGATAATTCCTAAGATATAAGCAAAACTGCAATCCCAACCCTCACGCAATGCGTCACGGGTTATGATATAGCGAATACCAACATTGCGACTAAATAAATCAATATCTTCAATATCGTTTTGCGAGCTTGTTTTAATTGCAATTTCATCGGGATTAATTCCTAATTCAATCAATTCTTCTTTTACATCTAAACTATGCACAAACTCACCTGTACGTTGATCTTTGCCTGTGCGCTCCACTTGCAAAAGCGCAATAGGGCGTATATATGTGCCTTCTTCTTCTCTCAATAATTCCGCTTTTTTTTCCAACATTTCACGCTGCTGTTTAATTTCTTTGAGCATGGTTTTCCAGTCATTCGGTAAACTGCTTACAGGCGGATTGATATGTAAATCTAATTTAACCATATCCTCAATTTTCAATTCAAGACCTGAAATAGTAACCAAAATATTCATATCGGCTTTTGGCGTTGCGGAAAAACCGATAACCATTGCAGGATTCAAATTGTTGATTGTGTTTCGTGCCTGTTCGCTGAATACTTTGTGTATTTCGTCAATGAGAATAAGTGGATGGGTTAAACGAATGGCATTTCCTAAACTTGTTTTTATCTGCGGCATTGCACTGTCAGCACCTGAAAATACATCAAGGTTCGGGACTTGCTCAATAAGTTGCTTGTGTAAATCGTAGCGATTGTCTACGGGAAAGAAACTTTCATACCCGCCACTATCCTGAAAAACTTTGAGGGCTTCTTTTCCATTTACCCGGCTCATGGATTGAATCATTACGAACAGCACAACAAGATTTTCTTTCAAGTCCTGCTCAGTGAGCCGTTGTCCTTTTTCAAGTATCAGGGTGTTGCCGCCACTGCACTGGTCGAGCAGTTGGCGCAGGGCATTGCTTTTGTCTTTTAGTTTCTGAACTGTTTGCGAATAGATTGTTTCGCTTGGCACAACCCAAACAACCAAGCCCTGTTTGCATTTCGCAAACAGGTTTTGATATTCTCTTATTGTTTCTACTGCCAACAAAGTTTTTCCGCCACCTGTGGGAACTTTTATAACAACTCTCGGATACATTTCGCCTAATCCTGTTTTGGCTGTGTTGTCGTGATAGGGTAAAACCAGTTCATCAAAAGTTAGTTTCACATAATCTAACTGACTTTTCATAGTTGGAAACTGATTTATCATAGGCAACACTTCCGCCCGCTTCTTATCGGCTGTTGAAAGGAACTTTTTTACTGCCGTAACAACTTTTACCTGATAGTTTTTTAGATACATCTTTCGAGTAGTTTAGTTGTTGCGTTGAAATAAATTATAGGGAATAGAAACAAACTGAATTTGATTTTCTTCCAGATATTCTTCATCCAAGAAACAAGCGGGTGCATAAACTATTACTTTTTTCTTAGGATAATCTTTTTTTATTTGCTCTGCTAAAGTGAGATTGAGTGCAAGCCGTGTGAGTTCTTCATAGTTCTGTTTATACACTAAATAAATTATTGCATTGCCATGAATGCCGACAAAATATTTTTTCTCATTTATTGCTTTGGTGTCTGCAAGGTTTTCACCTGTGCAGAGATAATAAACATACTTTGCAAACTGCTGATAAGTGGGGAGTTTTCCGTCCAACATACTTTCGGCATCAAGAGGAATTCCGACACGGAGATATTTGAAACCGCTTTTGTAATCATATTTTTCTATTGCCCGTTTTATTCGTTCTCTTGTAACGTCTTTGCAAATATTTTTTTCTGGTTCTTTGTCTGTTTCTTCAGTCATTTGAACAAGAATAAATTTTCTGTTACCTCCATCTTCTTTGTTCAAATCTAAGACTGCATGACCTGTTGTTCCTGAACCAGAGAAGGAATCAAGGATGATGGAATTTTTATTTGATGCTAATTGAAGTATTTTTTTTATAAGTCCTGTTGGTTTGGGAAAAGTAAAGGCAGCATTTGTTCCGAATAATTCCTCAATTTCTTTTGAAGCTTCATCGTTTGTTGCAACATCATCCCACCAAGTATTTGGAATTTGCCCTTCTAATTCTGATTGATAAATTTTTATCCTCGGCATTCCTTCACCATTTCTTGGGATAACTAATCTTTTTTCCTCAACATATTTATTGAAGGTTTCCTGTGAGCAACTCCATTTTGCTTTTATTTCTCTACCATTAGGCATTATTAAAGTATATTCTTTGTTTGAAGAATTTTCAGGTCTTGCTAATGGTCCAGTCTGATAAGGTCCTTTCGGGTCTTTGTCCGGGTTTGAAAATGTTTTTTTGATAAACTCCTCTGAGTATGGAATTTTATTAGCATCAAAACTTTCAATGTTTTTGCAATAGCAAACAGCGTATTCATGAACTGGTGCAATATTTTTTGCAAGATTGGCTTGTGTCTTTCTTCTTCGTCTTATGAAAACTGCGACAAAATTTTGTTCGCCAAAAATTTCATCCATTATCATTCTTAACTTATGGTCTTCATTATCGTCAATGGAAATGAAAATTGATCCTTTATCAGAAAGCAGCTCTTGAAGTAGTTTTAATCTTGGAGCCATCATACAAAGCCATTTGTCATGGCGTGTCAAATCATCTAACCCAACTGCTTTGCCAATCCATTCATTTATTAAAGGACTGTTAACTTTGTCGTTGTAAACCCAACCTTCGTTTCCAGTATTGTAAGGCGGGTCAATACAAATGCAGTCAATTTTGCCTGTATAGATTGGGAGTAATGCTTTTAAAGCAATGAGATTATCACCTTCAATTATCAGGTTGCCGTTGTCTTTTACTTTTGGAGCGGAGAAGTCCAGTTCTTTTATTTCGTCAAGCGTATGGTATGGAATAGCAAGATGATGATTCCAAATGATGTTTTTCCCTTTGAATTGAAGTGTCGGCATATTGCTATATTGATTTTTTTGTTCGATTTTTTTATGTTCGCACAAAGATAAAATTTTAAGTTGTAATTGAACTATGAAAAAAGGATTTTTTGTGCGTTTGGGCAAAAGCAAATGTGGTGCATACCAAAATAAAAAATAAAATAAGTAATGCACCTCTTTTGCTTTTGCAGAAGGATAGCAAACACGGCTTCGCCGAAAAAAGTGCGGTGGGGTAAAAATTTAAACATTTGCGTCGGCTTGCGTGTCGGCTTTTTGTTTTCTGTCACGGAACAGTCAAGTTGTATTGAACTGTCTGAAGTGTCAAAGTCAGACTTTATATTTTACTCTTTTTATAATTTAACTCCGCTTGCACCTAACGATTCGGCAGCTGCTTTTCGGTGGCGATTTAAAGCACTCTCAAGTCAGAAAGTACAAAGATAAAAAGAAGCAATGACTTATCAAAATGCACTTTCTCGCCACTGAAAGCAGATGC
>CAINEZ010000581.1 GCA_903847905.1 uncultured Bacteroidota bacterium | reverse complement strand
ATATTTTGTAAAATTTTTACTAAACAATGTCAGCAATCCAATAAGCATTAATAAATGTTTTAATGATTTTAAATCACAAGGATTATTGGTTTCAAAAAGCAATTTGTTTCAATATCTCGATTATATTTCGGATGCTTTTATAATATATCCGGTAGCTATGTTTACTGAAAATATGAGAGAGAAAAACCGGAATCCTATTAAAATTTATTCTTTAGATATTGGGTTAAATCAGCTATTTATGCCAGGAATTAACATAGGAAGAATATTCGAGAATATAGTATTCTTAGAATTAAAGCGAAATTATGATGAAATCTATTATTTCAAAAGCAAGCAGGAAGTTGACTTTTTAATTAAAAAAACAAATGGCATTGAACTTATTAATGTGTCGTACAATATTTCCGAAACTGCAACAAAAGAACGTGAGATAAAAGGGCTTTGTTCCGCAATGGATATTCTTGGTTTACGTAAAGCATTTTTAATAAATAATGATAAAGAAGAAACATTTCATGTAAAAAATAAAACTATAAATATTATACCTATTTGGAAATGGCTTTTATTAAAATAACGATTACAAAAACAATCAATGAATAATATGAAGTCTAAAGATTGGAATAATTACATATCAAAACTTAAATCTTTGCCATAGTTAAATTGTGGGTGAGGGTAGAAGCTAATCTTATATCTTTGCATTACAAGTTAAAGACTAAAGTTGAAGAAGATAGAAATCATGTTGACGATGAAAAACCTTACAAGCGATTATTAAGTTACAACATTGAAAAATAATGAAAACGAATTATAGTTTCACAAAAAGAACCTTTCGTGTTATTTATGATAAAATATGTGGAGTACCACCCAGCGAAAATGTTTTGCATTGCCGATACGGCACAACACATAATCTTTACAATGAGTACGAAAGATACTTGTCTAAATTAAACGGTACTATATTAGATTTAGGATGTGGAGAAAAACCATTTATTAAGTACTTTAAAAAAGATATTGATTATATTGGTGTTGATATTGATCCAAAATCTTCAGCTGATTTTATTGTAAAACCTATTGACAGATTGCCATTTGTAAATAATACCTTTGATGCTGTTATTTCATTACAAGTAATTGAGCATGTTGAAAATTTAGAATTTTTTAATGATGAAATTAAACGAGTATTAAAGAAAGATGGTACATTAGTTATATCTGTTCCATTTTTATATAATGTTCATGGTCTGCCAAATGATTTCAGAAGATTTACACTTGAAGGTTTAAAAAAATTGTATATAAATGATTTTGATATTATAAAAATTAAAAAAGTTGGAGGTATAATTACAACTTTAAATTTATTATTTTTGAATTTCTGTATTGAAAATCGTGTTATCAGGATCTCAGCAGCTATTTTACTCCCAGTCTTTTTATTATTGACTTTTATTATTAATCTTTTTGGATTAATGCTTGATAAATTTGATAAAACAGAATGTTTTTATTCAAATATTATTCTTGTAGCTAGGAAAAAGTAGTTTTAATGAATTCTTACAAAAGCGGAGATATGATAAAATCAAAGTATAAAATAATCGGTATATTATTAACAATAATTTCTTTTATTTATATTTTCTACATAATTCTAAACTATAGGTTTGACACAATTTCTTTTCGTAAATATTCAATATTTTTATTACTCCTTACATTATTCATTATTTCTATAATTAGCATAATAAGTCTTATTATAAGTTCTTTTAGCTGGAAATATATTTTAGAATTTTTAAGTCAAAAAAAAATAAAGACCAAAGAAATTATCAATGTGTATTTAAAATCCAATATTTCAAAATATTTACCTGGAAATGTTATGCAATTTGCTGCCAGAAATTTTTTAGGTAAAAAATTTGATTGGGACCAAAAACAAATAGCGTATAGCAGTGTGATAGAAATAATTTTAAGCACATTATTTACTCTTTTTGTTTTAATTGTTTTTTTTATTTTAAACGGAAAAGCGGATTTATATAGATTAAGTTATATAATCAATTACAATTATACCTATTTATTTTTTTCATTAAGCGTTTTAATAATTATTGGTTTATTGATTTGGAGTATAAAAAAAAAGACAATTCTTATTTTTAAAACTAATTATAAAGAAATCAAAAAGCTTTTAATAAAATGCTTTTTTGTTTATATTCTTAATTTTATTATTTCAAGTAGTGTAATTATTGTAACATTTTATTTTTTTACTAATATATCCCTATCAATATCAAATATTATTGCAATAACAGAAGCCTCTATCTTGGCTTATTTCATAGGTTTTATTGCTATTGGTTCTCCTGCTGGCATAGGTGTTAGAGAATCAATAATGATTATTTTATTGTTGCCTATTTGTAATCCCGCTTCAATTTTAATTCCATTAGCTATTTTAAGATTAACAGGAATAATTGGCGATGTGCTGGCTTATTTTATAATTATTATTGCAGGAAATAAAAAAAAATTATTTGAAAATTGACCATAAAAGGTTTATTTTTGTATAAAATATTATTTTATTAACGCCTTGTGCTATTAATATATAAAAAATTGACTGTCAGACTGAGTTTATCGAAGTCATATTTCGACAAGGCTTCGACAGGCTCAGCTTGACATTGCTCAACATGGCACTTGATTATTAATCAGCTACAATTTCAATAACACAACGGGTTTTATTATATAAATTATATAATATGGGTTTCCTGAAAAAAACAATATTATTATTATTTCTTTTACTGTTTATTTATTACCTATTACCTGCGCAAATTATTAATCCCAATAACATTCCAGGCCTGCAGCTATGGCTGAAAGCAGATTCTTTAGTAAATTTTGACGCAGGATATAATGTTTCTCAATGGAGCGACTGTAGTGGTAATAATAATAATGCTATTCAACCGACTTCTTCAAACAAGCCTATCATTATAACGAATGCACTTAACAGTAAACCCGTTATTAGATTTGATGGTACTGATGATTGGCTACAGGGTACTACAATTCCGAATATTAATACTTCTTCAATGACTATTTTTATCGTTGTAAAATATAATAATACTAATGTATGGGCACAATTTT
>CAINEZ010000580.1 GCA_903847905.1 uncultured Bacteroidota bacterium | reverse complement strand
CATAATCCAAATCAAGTTCAGGATCAGGCTCATCATAATTTATAGTAGGTGTTAATAAGCTGTTAACAAAATAATTTATTGTATCTTAATTAATTAATTGTTGAAAAAATATTTATTGTTGCTTATAAGTATGTGGCAAAAATAAAAATAAATTAATACATACAACCATTTTAATAATAAAATATATTCAACATAAATGCGAATAATAATAGGTTTGAAAATGCCGAAAATAGAGGGATTAATCTATATGTAGATTAAGATTGGTTTTGTTAAAATCAACCAGAATAATTTGCTGATAAACAAGAGTTAAACTAAGTGCTTTTTTTTGGTGCTTGCAATTTTTTTAAATGCAATACAAGAGTAAAAGAACCTAATTGAGGCGAGCAGTAAAGAAACCCCAATGCAAAGGAATGCTATCGAAAGGTAAAGATGATTTATAATATCAGTTTTTTTAAGATAAAAGCTAATACCAACTATTAATGCCGTTAAAAAATAAACTTTGAAATTTGCATAAGATAAAATGCAGGGTTTTTCACAATTAAGGTTAATAATCTGGCATGTGTATTTTTTTGAAATCCTGAAAAAGAAAATTAAAAAAGAAATTATTCCACCGGACAATCCTATCATAAGATGAAAAAGAATATGATGTGAGTTTTCCATCAAATAAAACAAGCTTTTATTTACAAAAAGAAAACCGAAAGTTAGCCATACAAAACCTGCTATCAGCAATGATCCCTTTTTTGAAATATCAGGTTTATATGTGGATAAAATATTTTCCATTTATTCGAATAGATAAATTGTCCAACTAAATGCAAATTTAATATAACAAAACCAATTCTTTTTTGGAATAGAAATGATTTATTAACAGTTTTTTCAACATCCATTTTATTAGTAAAAAATAGTTGCAAACAATACAATCTGCATGGAATCTATAAAGCAAAGGGTTACCTTTCTTTATGTCTATCCCTATTATTTCATTCCCCGCAATAAAAAATTAACAGGTTTCTTTATAAAGTTTTTTTAAAATCCTTTTACCAAGACTACTAAATGCCTTGCTATTCTTAGGAAGCTGATCTTTTATGGCAAAAATCAATTCATTTTTTAAATCTGGTTCCCTGTTCGAAATATTGTAAAGAATAAGAAGGGAATATGCTTTAACGCCTACTTCTTCATCAGCGGAAGCAATCCTTTCAAAACAATAATTAAGTAACAAACAAAGCATTTCTTCATTTTGAATATCAGTATGGCGCGTAAAAATTTTCAGCAAACAACGCTTTACTCCGCTGGTATGGAATTTTGGGAATCCCTGAATTATTTTAAGATAAAAAGGTTCAATAAGTTCCGGTTTTTTCGAATCAATTATTTCTATAGTATTCGCAGCTCTCGTAGAAATAGGATGTTTATCTGAAAATGCAAGATCCAGAATTTTGGAAACAAGTTCCGTTTTTTGAATTGCCACTTCCGCTGCGTGAATAGCAGTAAGCTTTCCAGTATCCGGTAAAAGATCTTCCAAATTCATGAAACAAAAATAAGACAAAAAAACAGCTCTGAATTTTCAGAGCTGTTTTTTTTTGATAAAAAATTATTACTAATCTCTTTTTATCTGTTTCGTTATATTTCCATCCATATCACGGATGTTCACTATCATCGGCATTTGTCCTGGCAAGCTGTGAGTGGCGCAGGAAAAGCATGGGTCGTAAGAACGGAAAGCCATTTCAACAAGGTTTAAAATTCCATCATCAACGGTAACGCCTTTTTTAATAAATCCCTGTGCTGCTTTCTTTAAAGACATGCAAATAGCCGCGTTGTTATTGGTAGTTCCAACAATAAGATTGGCTTTGGTAACCATTCCGTTTGAATCTGTCCAGTAATGGTGAGTAAGCGTTCCTCTCTGTGCTTCAACAGTACCAACACCTTCAGTAGGTGTGTTAAATATTTTTGCTCTCAGGTCTGTGCTGCATATTTCAGGAATGCTGGCAAGTTCAACAGCTCTTTCAGCAGAATAAATTAATTCAACAAGACGTGCCCAATGCATGGCAAGCGTGTTGTGAACAGGTTTTCCGCCGAGAGTGGAATACATTCTTTCGTATTCCTGTTGTGCTATCGGAGTAGCCATACCATCAGATGCATTCAATCGTGATAAAGGAGTTGCATGATAAACGCCTGAGTCCTGACCTTCAACAAACCCTTTCCATCCAATTTTTTTGAGATAAGGGAATTTAAGGTAACTCCATTGTTCAACTCTTTCGGCAACATATTCCCTATAATCTTTGGGAGCATATTTGTAAAGTTCTTTACCGGTAGTGTCAACAACGCGTACTTTTCCATCGTAGAAATTCACTTTATTTTTTTCATCAACAAGTCCCATTGAATGAATATTCAATTTATATGGACCGTTTACGATGATGTCAACATACTCTTTATTTGCAAGAACAACATCGTTGAATATTTTCATAGAGAATTTCGAAAATTCCACAAAGCCTTTAGCTTTTTCAAGAATATCTTTTCTCTGATCTTCTTTCAATCCTTTACGAACGCCACCCGGAATATTTAACATTACGTGTGTTTGATGTCCGCCAAGTAGCGCCTGTATTTCTTGCGCAATTCTTCTTTGTTTCAGAACTTCTGTTCCTATTTCTTTTCCCACTTTAGCAATAACGCCGAGAACATTTCTTTCGGCTTTTGGCGCTGTAGGTCCAACTACAAAGTCAGGAGCTCCGAGAGCATAGAAATGTGCAATATGGCTGTGAACAAAATGCGCCATATAAAACAGTTCCCTGATCATTTTTGCAGTAGCAGTAGGCTCTGCATTAAAAACCGCATCGGCGGCTTTACCGGCAGCCATGTGGTGACAACCAGGGCATACGCCGCAAATTTTGGTTACTATCTGAGATACGTCTTCAATAGCACGTCCTTCAAGGAATTTTTCAAAACCTCTTAGTTCAGGTACCTGGAAATACACATTATCAACTTCACCATCGTCGGTGCAGAATATTTCTATTTTTCCATGACCTTCAAGCCTGGTTACGGGATCTATTGTATATCGTTTCATTTCTGTTTCCTCCTTAATATTGAGCCGGGCAGACTAAATCTGTAAAAAGTACCGGCTGGGTCAACAACTGATTCTATTGCTTTATCTATTTCGTCTTGTTCTTTACCTTCGAGCATTGATGCGATAGCCGACATCATCTTTGCACCTGGATCTGGAATGCCTTCCATAGGTCCGTAGCAGCCTCGACAAGGCGCGTTGCCTTCAACGCAGCGAACACCGCAGCCACCACGTGTAGCAGGTCCCATACAAAGAATACCTTGTTCATTCAGACATGTTTCGCCATCATCAACAACTTCCCATGCGCGATAAAATTTTGTAATTCCTTTCTTATCTGATTTTTTCCTTTTACAATCATCGCATTGTACTCTGTCGAAAACGCCGATTACAGAACCTTTTGGAGGTAAAGTGGCGCCTGTTACTACTGCCATGAATACTTCCACAAGACGTTCTGTTTGCGGAGGGCAACCCGGAAGGTAATAGTCAACATCCACAACCTGATTAAGCGTCATTACATCATTGTAAAATTTAGGAAGAGTTAGTTTTCCCTCTTTCACTTCTGTTTCCGTAGCAGGGAAAACTTTATTAGGATTGTCAATGGATTCGCTTGTTTCGTAAACTCTTTTGAAAATTTCTTCCTTATTGGAAAAGTTTGCAAGTCCTGGTATTCCACCCATGTGGGCGCATGAACCGTAGGCAATCAAAATCTTTGATTTTTTGCGAAGAAGTTTTGCCATGTGTTCATTTTCGCTTGTTCTCACAGCGCCATTAAATAATGTGATGTCGATGTTTCCATCAGGCATTTCTTCCACATCTTTATATTTAACGTCGAGTGCAATGGGCCAGAAAACAAGGTCGGCATGTTCTACCACCGTAAAAAGTGATTCATGAACATCCAATACTGATACGCAGCATCCGCCACAGGCAGCGCCCCAATATACAGCGAGTTTTATTTTTGGTTTATCAGCCATTTATATATTCTCCTTATTTTACAATGGTTTCAACAACTTCTTTTATTTTTGAAGGACCCAGTTTCCTGATATGATCAGTCATATCATTTACAACTTCCTGTAATTTTTTTCCTTCACTGGCGCTGATCCATTCTAAGCGCAGCCTGTCTTTTTCAATGCCCATTTGTTCGGCATATTTTTGCATGAGGGTGAATCTCCTGAGACATTTGTAATTTCCTTCAGAATAGTGGCAATCGCCGGGATGGCAACCACCTATTAGTACTCCGTCAGCGCCTTTTGCAAAAGATTCCATGATAAACTCAGGGTCAATTCTGCCTGAACACATAACACGTATTACACGGGTACTTGGAGCGTATCTCAATCTGGAAACACCTGCAAGGTCAGAAGCAGTGTAAGTACACCAGTTGCAGAAAAAAGCAACGATCCTGGGTGTCCAATTTTCATTATTATTTACTGTAGATTGCATATATCCATTATTATGTTTAAATTATTCAACTAATAAACCATCTATTTCACTTAATATTTCCTCATCATCAAAAAGGTTCTGGAAGATAGCATTGGAACCGCAGGCAGCAACACATGTTCCGCAACCTTTGCATAGTGCTTCGTTTATGAACGACTTGCCTTTTTCTACATTGAAAGAAATCGCTGTGTAAGGACACATGTTTATACAAACCTGGCATCCGCAACATTTTTCTTCAACAATAGAAGCTGTATTGGGTTCCAGTTCAACATGACCTGCGTCAATCAGAGCCAGCACTTCGGCTGCCGCAGCGCCTGCCTGTGCAACACTGTCGGGAATATCTTTTGGTCCCTGGCATGCGCCTGCTATAAAAACACCGTCAGTGAAAGTACTAACAGGAGCCAACTTTGGGTGTCTTTCGAGGAAGAAACCTTCGCTTGAACAAGAGATGCTGAACATTTTTCTAACTTCCTGAGCATCTTTTGCAGGCTCGAGCCCGACTGAAAGAACAACCATGTCAACAGGTATTCTGCGAACTATTCCGATTAATGTATCTTCAGCGCGGATAACTAATTTTCCTTTTTCCGAATCGGTAGTAGCCCAGTCGGTAACTTCCGAAACACGTCCGCGGATAAACTGAACACCTTCGTTCAATAATTTATCGTAGAATTCTTCGTAACCTTTACCAGGAGTTCTCATGTCGATGTAAAAATTGTAAACATCTGCATCGGTATGTTCTTTGAGCAGGTGAGCTAGTTTTAATGAATACATACAGCACACGCGAGAACACCATTTATTGGTCTTTTCATCTCTCGAACCAACGCAATGAATGATACCAATGCTCTTTGGTTTAGTAACACCATCTCTTAAAAGTACATGTCCTTCGGTTGGACCGGAAGCATTGACAAGACGTTCAACTTCGAGTGAAGTGAATACGTTTGGATATTTTCCATAACCATAGTTAGGTGATTTAACTGGGTTATGAGGTTCGAAACCGGTTGTAAGAATAATTGACCCGACATTAATTTCAACATTTTCAGGTTTCTGATCAAAATCAAATGCATTCCTGTCGCATGCTTTAGCGCATGACTGCTGGCATTTACCTGTCTTGAAATGCAAACAGGTTTTGTCATCCACAACAACAACCTGAGGAGTTGCCTGCGGGAATGGGATATAAACAGGTTTTCTTTTTGCAAGTCCAAAGTTGAACTCATCATAGAATTTACCTTGTTTATAAATACAGGCATCAATACAAGCCAGGCATCCAACGCAAAGTTCTTCTTTAATATAGCGCGGTTTTTTTGTTACGGTTACTTTATAATTTCCTACAAAACCATCGACATTGGATACTTCCGACCATGTCCAAAGTGTAATGTTTGGATGTTTCAGAACAGATGACATTTTAGGAGTAAGAATACATGCAGCGCAATCGAGGGTAGGGAAAGTTTTGTCAAATTTTGCCATGTAACCGCCAATGGTAGCATCTCTTTCAATAAGGTAAACCTTTTTTCCTGCATTAGCTAATGTTAAAGACGCCGATATTCCTGCAATACCTCCACCAACAATAAGTACGTCCGGGTTTACAGGAACTACTTTCTTTTCGAGGGCTTTATGGAAAGCTACACGATGAACAGCCGCTCTCGCAAGGTCTTTAGCTTTTATGGTAGCCTGTTCTTTGTCTTCATGAACCCAGGAAGTATTTTCTCTGATGTTTACCATCTGCATAAAAAACTGGTTTAATCCGGCTTTTGCAGTAGCGCCTCTGAAGGTTGATTCATGCAAAAGAGGGGAGCATGAAGCAACAACTATTCTATTAAGCTTATGTTCCTTAATATCTTTTTGGATCATTTCCTGTCCGGGGTCGGAACACATATATTTATAATCTTTTGAAACAACCACATTCGGTAATTTCGAAACGTATTCGGCAACGCCAGGGACATCAACTACACTACCGATGTTATGTCCGCAATGGCAAATATAAAACCCGATTCTTATATCTTCTTTCTGTTTTGACATTATAGTTCCTCCCAGTATTATTTAACTAAACTTAAAGCAGGTGATAACGATCGTTGTAGTCCCAATTCCTTGTCGTTGATGCCAAATGCCATACCCATTAGCTGAGTAAAGTACATTACAGGAATTTTAACATCTTCACCAAACATTTTTGAAACCTTTCCCTGAAAACATTCAAGGTTGAATTGGCATAACGGGCATGAAGTAATAATTACATCAGCGCCTCTGAATTTTGCTTCTTTCAGCAGAAGGAAGTTCATTCTCATTCCGATATCTGAAATTGTGCTTGTCATACTACCGCTGCAACATCTTGTTTTTAATGGCCAGTCAACCGATTCAGCGCCTAATGTTTTAACAATGTCGTCCATTGTATGCGGGTCTCTTTGGTCATCAAAAGTGTTGATAGGTCTGATAAGCTGGCAACCGTAATAACAGGCGACTTTCAAACCTTTTAATGGCTCGAAAATAGCAGTTTCAATAGTTTTAAGGCCAATGTCATTTATTAGCACATCCAAAGGATGACGAACATTTACCTTATTTGAAAAAGGCATTCCTATTTTATTAAGGTCTTCAAGAACTTTTGCTTTGATTTTTTCGTCAGTATCAAGATAGTTCTTGGTTTTTAATAATCCCATATAACATGCAGCGCAGGGAGCTATAATATCAGCGCCACCCTGTTTTTCGGCTATTGCAAGGTTTCTGGCAATAAGGCTGATAGCGCTATTTTCGTTGATTGCCATGTAGTTTGTGGCGCCGCAGCAATTCCAGTCCTGGATTTCTTCAAGAGGAACATTCAGTTTCTTAAAAACAGAAAGCAACGATTCCTCATATGATTTTCCGGATGATTTAAGTGAACATCCCGGGTAATATAAATATTTCATATATATATCTCCTGTTTGATTTAATTCTTATGCTTCTGCTTTACCGATAAGTTTTCTTATCTGTTCCTTATTTTTAGCTCCTTTTTCAAAAGGAAGAAGTCGTCCTGTGAAAAAGAGCTTAATGCCTAATGAAGCATAACCAAACATTTTAAAGATATTATACTTCAAGTAGTAATTTGTAAGCAGCCATGTTTCGTTAATCCTTCCACGCGACCTGACTTCTTTAAAGAAGGTGCTTGCCATGATTGGGATCGGGAAGTTCTTCGGATAGATTTTATTTTTGATGGCTTCTCTTTTCAGAGCGTACATCACGTCTGTGATCTTAATACCCTTAGGGCATTCCACAGTACAATTATAACAGGAAGCGCATAACCAGACTGTCCGGTTTGCAAGAACTTCATCTTTAAAGCCGGCCCTTACCATAGCGATTACTTTCCTGGGAGTGTAATCCATATAGATACTCAAAGGGCATGCAGAACTGCAATTGCCGCATTGAATGCAACCAAAGAGTTTTTCTCCATGAGCATTTTTGGCAATCAGTTTTCCGAAGTCTTTGTCCAGATCCGACTCATGCTTAATTTCCTGTAACTGAAAATTCTTCATTTTTGCCTTCATTGTTTATAAAAAAGTTAAGTTTGCAGAATTCTTTATATATTGCTATTGTTAAATTTTAGAATGCTTAATAAATTAATGAGGCAAAAGTAAGTAAAAAAATGATTTTTCAAATTTCGAGTTGTTATTTTTTTCACAATAGGATTATTTAAAAACATTCTAAATTCGTAAAAAGTCTTATATATTTGTATTTAAGTATGTAAATATATGAATAATTACAATAACTCTAACATTTCTAACATTATTTTTTTAAAAATTGAATAAATTATTTTCCATAACAATTAAGGGATTGGTTCAAGGTGTAGGCTTTCGTCCTTTTGTGTATCGTATTGCTCAAAAATATGGCTTAAAGGGAACTGTAGAGAATAGAAATGACGGGGTTTTAATTAAGGTGGTTTCTGAAAAAACACTGATTCAGAAGTTTGCAGATTGCATACGAAACGAAGCCCCTCCTGCGGCAATGATTGATACGGTTGAGTTGCTTGAGACAGATGAAGAAATAAATTTTCCCGATTTCAGGATCATTAAAAGTGTCAGTATTTCAGAAGATATTACAGAAATAAGCCCTGATATTGCCGTTTGTGATGATTGTCTTGCAGATTTAAAAAATCAAGAGCACCGAATTAATTATCCTTTCATAAATTGTACCAATTGTGGACCCCGTTTCACTATTATAAAAGATTTACCATACGACCGCGATAAAACAACGATGAAAGATTTCGTGATGTGCGAAAAATGTCATCATGAATATACTGATGTCCTTGACAGAAGATTTCATGCTCAACCCGTGGCTTGTAATAATTGCGGTCCTGTTTACGAAATGCATATTAAAGGAAGAAAAATTACTGAATTTGAAATAATTTTAAAGACTGCCGCTTCTGTTATTGATGACGGACTTGTACTGGCAATGAAAGGTTTGGGCGGATTTCACCTGGCATGTGATGCAATGAATGATAATGCTGTAAAGCGACTTCGGAAATTAAAGAACAGGGAAAGCAAGCCTTTTGCCGTAATGTGCAGGGATATTGTTGCGCTTGAAAAATATGTTGAAATCTCAATTGCTGAAAAAAAATCCCTGACCTCGTGGCGCAGGTCTATTGTTTTATTAAAAGAAAAGTTACCGTTTAAAATACCTGGGTCAGTAAGTAACGGATTAGGAACTTTAGGTGTGATGTTGCCTTATATGCCTTTTCATTATTTACTTTTTGAAAAGATCAAAACGGATATTATCGTTCTTACCAGCGGAAATATTTCGGATGAACCTATTGTTATTGATAATGAACAGGCAAAAGAAAAGCTTTCACTTATTTCTGATGCACTCCTTATTTATAACAGGGATATTTATAACCGCACTGATGATTCTATAATTTTTATTGCAAACGAAAAAGAAAGTATTATCAGGCGTTCCCGCGCTTATGTCCCGAACCCTGTTAAGCTTGGTTTTAATGCAGAAGGAATATTTGCCGCCGGAGCTGAATTGAAAAATTGTTTCTGTATAGGAAAAGAAAAACAAGCAATATTAAGCCAGCACATAGGAGATTTGAAAAATCTTGAAACGTATGAATTTTATAAGGAAACAGTTAACCAGTTTAATAAGCTTTTCAGGGTAAAGCCGTCATTGCTTGTGGGAGATATGCATCCTGATTATCTTTCCACGCGTTTTGTAAACGAAATGAATGTTCCGAAAATTTTTGTTCAGCATCATCACGCTCATATTGCATCATGCATGGCGGAACATTATCTTGATGAAAAAGTAATTGGTGTTAGCTTCGATGGCACAGGTTATGGCGATGACGGAAATATTTGGGGCGGCGAATTCTTTATATGTGATCTGAATGATTATGAAAGAGTTTCTTATTTTGAATATCTCCCGATCCCAGGCGGTGATAAGGTTTCGGAAGAACCATGGCGAATGGCGGTTTCGTATTTATATAAGGTATTTGGTAAAGAATTTTTAAAATTCAACCTGCCATTCTTAAAAAATATTTCTTCTGAAAAAATAAATCTTTTGCTTCAGGCAATTGATAAAAAGTTAAACTGTCCGTTGACTTCCAGCGCCGGCAGGTTGTTTGATGCGGTTGCAGCAATTACAGGTATCTGTTCAATAAATGGTTTTGAAGCGGAAGCGCCCGTGCGTTTGGAATCAGCCATTGACAAGCATTGTAAAGAGAAGTATAAATATTCAATAAGTGAAATAGTTTGTTTTAATCAAACAATAAAAGGAATTGTTGATGATGTGATGAACTTGGTTGAACCGCCTGTTATTTCTACAAAATTTCACAATACATTAATTTCAGTAATTTTGGATGTTGTAAGTCTGGTAAGAAAAAAATATAATTTGAATAAAGTAGTTTTATCTGGAGGAGTTTTTCAAAACAGGTATCTCTTAGAAAATGTCGAAAATATTTTAAAGGAAAATAAATTTGAAGTTTACGCTCACAGCAAAGTCCCTTCGAATGATGGGGGAATTGCATTGGGACAATTGGCGATTGCAGCGAAGAGAAGAGAGTTAGAAAGTTGACAAGGCAAAAGGCATAAGGGAATAAATTTATTGTGCAGATTTCCAAATGAAATAAAAGTGAATAGGCGACGTGGATAATTTTGGAAATTAATAAAAAAATAAAAATATATTTCATACATTCGTAATGTATAAAACTAGCAAATAATATACATTGGTAATGCTTGTTAAATCTAAAATCACAAATTTGAAAATATAAAATAAAATGTGTTTAGCAATTCCTGCCGAAATCATCTCAATTGAAGGTGAAATGGCAAAAGTAAGTATTGGCGGAACAATTATTAATGCAAGTTTACAATTGCTGGAAAATCCGAAAATCGGCGAATTTGTTTTGCTTCATTCCGGATTTGCCATTGAAAGGCTAAGCAAGGAAGAAGCCGAAGAAACCATGCAATTATTGAGAGAACTTGGCGAAATTGAAGACCAAATGTAATTTACGGTTTACCGTTGCAAGTTTCAATTGTAAATAAATAATATACGAATCAAAAATTGAAATATTTTTTAGAAGTTCACGCAAAGATCGCTAAGGTTTAACGCAAAGACCGCAGAATAATAGATTTTTATTTTCTTTGCGAAATCTGCGATTCCGATAGCTATCGGAATTCTTTGCGAACTTAGCGTGAAATTTTTTGATAATTCTATTTTTATAAAGTTAATCGAAACCAGAATACATGAAATACATTGACGAATACCGCGATAAATCTATAGTCCTGGATCTTGTTTCTAACATCAAAGCCATTTCAAAAAAAGAAATTGCGCTTATGGAAGTATGCGGCGGACATACTATGTCTATTCATAAATTTGGTATTCCAACACTATTACCGCATAATATAAAACTTGTTTCCGGTCCGGGCTGTCCGGTTTGTGTGTCGAGCAGAAAGTTTATTGACCAGGCTATTGTTTATGCAGGAATGAAAGATGTTATCATTACTACCTTTGGTGACTTGATAAGAGTTCCGGGCTCTCAATCTTCGCTTGAAAAAGAAAAAGCGAATGGTGCAGATGTCCGTATAGTTTATTCTCCATTAATGGCTATTGAACTGGCAAAACACCATCCCAACAAAAAAGTTATTTTTCTCGGAATAGGTTTTGAAACAACTTCTCCTACAAGCGCTGCCGCTATTGTGAATGCATACAGGGAGAAAATAAATAATTTTTATTTGTTTAGTTCGCATAAGATCATGCCTCCTGCAATGGCTGCCCTTATTGACGAAGGCGTGGCGATCAACGGGTATATTTGCCCTGGGCATGTTAGCGTCGTTACCGGTTCAGGCATTTATGGACCTATTGTTGAAAAATATAATCTCGGTTGTGTGATTTCCGGATTTGAGCCTGTGGATATTTTGCAGACCATTTACATGCTGGTAAAGCAATTTGAGGAAGGGCTGGCGAAAGTTGAAATACAATATAAACGTGTTGTAAAACCTGAAGGAAATTTAAAAGCGCAACAGATAATGAATGATGTGTTTGAACTGCGTGATGACTGGTGGCGAGGCTTGGGAGTAATTCCAAACAGCGGAATGAAAATACGTGAAAAATACAAAATGTTTGATGCGGAACAAATTTTCCCTGTAAATGTTTCAGAGCCGGAAGAGCCAGCAGGCTGCATTTGCGGTGAGGTATTAAAAGGGTTAAAAAATCCGAAAGAATGTAAATTATTCGGGAAAGCCTGTACGCCCTCCGATCCTATTGGCGCCTGCATGGTTTCCAGCGAAGGCGCCTGCCAGGCGTTTTATAAGTATGCGAGGATGAGGTGAGAAAAAAGTTTACAAGTTAACAAGGCATAAGGCATAAAGCATAAGGCATAAGTTGACAAGTTATAAGTAGCAAGATACAAAACTCAGTAGTAAGAAACAATAAAATAATAACCAATGCAAAAATATTCAGTAAACCAACATTTAATTGATAACAACAAAATGGTTTAAGTATTAATATGATGGAAAATAATTCTCAAATAATAATTTATCAAACCGAAAACGGGCAAACGAAATTAGAAGTTCGTTTAGAAAATGAAACCGTTTGGCTCACTCAAAAGCTAATGGCTGAGCTATTTCAAACTACAGTTGCGAATATTAATATACATCTCAAAAATATTTTTGAAGAGGGAGAATTGGATTCAAAAGCAACTATTAAGGATTTCTTAATAGTTCGATTCGAAGGGAAAAGGGAGGTTAATCGCAATATTGAATATTATAATCTTGATGCAATCATTTCAGTTGGGTATAGGATAAAATCAAATGTTGCTACTCGTTTTCGCCAATGGGCTACACAGCATATAAAAGAATATATTGTAAAGGGTTTTGTAATGGATGATGAACGCCTGAAAAATCCTAATCAACCCTTCGACTATTTTGAAGAATTATTAAGGCGTATTCAGGATATAAGAACTTCTGAAAGGAGGTTTTATCAAAAAATTACTGACATTTACGCTACCAGTGTAGATTATGACCCAACGCTTAAAACAAGCATTCTTTTTTTTCAAACTGTTCAAAACAAAATGCATTGGGCTATTACAAGAATATGAAAAATATAACCAAATGCAATTGAATGCAGGGGAGAGTGATTTTGATAAAGCAATAAAAAAAATTGAAACTGCAAATTCAAAACGCATTACAAAAAGTAAATCATAATTGTTTAAAGTCTTTGTATTTTTGGGAGGCTTGATACTGAAGGGTAATATAGATAAATAAGCAATCTTAATTCACATCAAAATTAAATTTCTTCTTTTTGTTTTTTCTTTTGAATGGTTGGGAAATTAATAGCTTTGTGTAATTCTAAATGAGCATTGATAGATTGAAAATAATCTATAATATTTTGGGTGGCTTGGGATGGGGGAATTTTACTAATTAATAAGTTATCATCAACCTTAAAAAAACTATAGTGCATCATCGAACATACGAAAAAAATTCATAACTTTGACAACACAGAAAATTAGAAAATGAATTTCCCAAACGACTACATTAACAAGATAATTTGTGGCGATAGTTTAACTGTTATGCGACAAATGCCTGAAAGTTGCATAGACCTTGTAGTTACTTCTCCGCCATACAATTTAAAGAACTCAACTGGCAATGGAATGAAAGCCAACACGACAAGTGGAAAGTGGGCTGGTAACGCATTGCAAAATGGTTACAGCCATTATAACGACAACATTCCTAATGACGAATATGCAGATTGGCAATACAACTGTTTAAAAGAAATGTATCGCCTATTAAAAGATGGTGGAGCAATTTTTTATAACCACAAATGGCGAGTGCAAGACGGACTAATTCAAGACCGCAAAGACATCATCAAAGATTTACCAGTTAGACAAATAATTATTTGGCGTAGAAAAGGCGGAATAAATTTTAACCCCGGCTATTTTCTACCGACATACGAAGTGATTTATTTAATTCCAAAACCCAACTTCAAACTTGCACCTAAAGCCAATGCTTATGGCGATGTTTGGGAGTTTACTCAAGAACTGAACAACGTCCATCCTGCCCCCTTTCCGGTTGCGCTAATTGACAGAATTATTTCATCAACAACTGCACAAACAATTTTAGATCCTTTTTCTGGAAGTGGAACAACCGCAGTCGTTTCGCTAGGACTTAAACGCAATTATATTGGCATTGAACTTTCGCCTGACTACTGCGAAATGTCAGAAAAAAGAATTGAAAAAAATAAAAAACAAAGTGAGCTTTTAAAATTCAAAACGATCAAACTTTTTCAAGAAACAGAATGAAAATATACACGAAAGATAGCTTAATAAAGGAACTTAAAAGCATTGCTGCAAAAGGGTGGATAGAAAATGCGAGACACGGTAATCACGGTGGTATTGGAAACACCTTAGAAGATTTATTGGGCATCACAGAAAATAATTTACCAATTCCAAATGCGGCAGAATGGGAATTAAAATCACAGAGAATAAACGCATCATCTCTTACAACATTGTTTCACATTGAGCCATCACCAAGAGCAGTAAAATTTGTTCCTCAAATTTTACTTTTAAAATATGGTTGGGGGCACCAAGAGGCAGGTAAAAAGTATTCGGAAAATGAAATGAGTTTTCGTCAAACAATTCATGGCCTTTCTTCAAGCGATAGAGGGTTTCAAGTAATAATAGACCGTAAAAACAGCAAGGTTTTAATTTCGTTTGATAGTAGTAAAGTAGCTGACAAACATAGCGAATGGCTAAAATCTGTTAAGAAAATAGTTGGGCTAGGGCAACTTGACCCACAACCATATTGGGGCTTTGACGACCTTTCAAATAAAGCAGGAACAAAATTACTAAACTGTTTTTATGTTCAAGCAGAAGTGAAAAAAGAAGGTTGCAAAGAGTTTTACAAATATAGCAAAGTAACGATGTTACAAAAATTCAACTTTGAAGGTTTTTTAAAACAAATTGAGAAAGGAAATATTCTTGTGGACTTTGACGCAAGAACCGGACATAACCACGGAACAAAATTTCGCATGCGACAAAATTGTTTATCTGAATTGTACCAAAAAGTTACTGTAATCGTATAGCATGAAATGAAAGGCAGAATAAAAAATGCTTTTCGATCTTTCCAGAGAATTATTAGGGGGAATTTTAATATTTTATGCAGATAAAGTTTAACCGACTTTGTAGGAGTTGATTATGATCAAAAGTTCACATTAATAGACATTCAGATGCTGTTTAAACCTTTAAGGAATGTATTATAAAGCCTACTAATTAGGCAATGCTTAATCGTAATTTTTACAAATTTCACTTCCCGAAAATCTCTTATGCAAGAATCCCAATTAATCGAACATAAATTTATTCTATCACAAAATCTCTGAAAAACTTTCCATGCTTAATAAAAAGGAAGTACATCCAAAAGAAAAATCCAGGTTACATCCGCGAAACAAGCATCGTGAGCGTTATGATTTCAAACAGCTTATTGAGAATTGTCCGGAATTGTCTCAATTTGTAAAGATGAATATTTACAACGACGAGTCAATTGATTTTTCTGATCCGTATGCAGTGAAAATGCTGAACAAAGCCCTGCTGAAGCGTTATTACGACATAGACGATTGGAATATACCTGAAAATTATTTATGTCCACCAATTCCAGGGAGAGCAGACTACATACATCATATAGCTGATTTATTAGGCAGCAGTAACGATGGGAAAATCCCAACGGGTGATAAAATAAAATGCTTAGATATTGGCGTTGGTGCAAATTGTGTTTATCCAATTATTGGGAATAAAGAATACGGTTGGTCGTTTATAGGCGCCGACACAGACACTATTGCTGTTGAATCTGCAAACAAAATAATTGAAACAAATTCTTTTTTAAAAGGAAAGATCGAGATCAGATCGCAAAATAAACCGAATGATATTTTTTTTGGAATTATTCAAAAAGATGAACTTATTGATCTGTCTGTTTGTAATCCTCCTTTTCATGCTTCAATAGCAGAAGCTCAATCCGGCACACTCCGAAAATTAAATAATTTAAATCATAAAAAAATTATTAAGCCTGTCTTGAATTTTGGAGGTCAGGCAAGTGAATTGTGCTGCAATGGAGGCGAAAAAAGATTCGTTACAGACATGATTAGCCAGAGTAAATTTTTCTCAACTTCCTGTTTTTGGTTTTCCACATCTGTTTCAAAACAATCTCATCTCAAGAGTATATACGAGGCGCTAAAAAAAACAGAAGCCGTTGAAGTGAAAACTATTCCAATGGGCCAGGGAAATAAATCGAGTCGTATTGTTGCATGGACATTTCTTCCACAGGAACAACAGGAAAACTGGGTGAATACACGGTGGAAAGATATGTTGTAAAATAAAGAAGGCATAAGTATATAAGGCAAAAGGCATAAGTTGCAAAGTAATAATGGCGATGGTTTGAATATAAAATTTCAAGTATTCAACATCAAAATTATAAAAAAATGTTTTTTTATATCGCAAAATCTGAATCTACAAACTGAAATTCTAAAAAATAAAAATAAATGGTAATACTATTGAATACATTATTTTGAGTAGTACAGAGCATAATTTATAAATTCACCTCAATAAAATCAATTATGATAGAATTTGAATTAAACGAACATGAATTTATTCCGTTGAACAAACTTCTGAAATTATTAAACCTTGTTCAGTCCGGAGGTGAAGCCAATCAAATGATTGAAGCAGGAGAGATAATGGTGAATGATGCCGTGGAAAAACAAAAAAGAAAAAAACTGAGAGTTGGGGATAAGATCAAGTTTAAGATTAATACAATTATTGTTAAATAAAATTGTTCAAAGTTGAAAGTTCAATGTTTCCAGCACATGCGGAATTCAATGTTCAAAAAAAGGAACAAAATACTTGAAAATTGTGTGTTGAATATTGGTAATTGAGAAAAAAAATAATATTGAATGTTCAATGTTCAATGTAAAAAAGGTATAAGTAAACAAGGCATAAGGAAATAAGGCATAAGTTAACAAGTTATAAGGGGAAAGAAGAAATGGATAACGAAATATTGATAAACTTGGTAAGTATGAAAATGCCTTATGGTAAATACAAGGGATGGACACTTTGCAATTTGCCTGAACCTTATTTGGTATGGTATCACGCAAAAGGTTTCCCTGCAGGAAAATTGGGAATGATGCTGAATACACTGTATGAAATAAAACTAAATGGTCTGGAATATCTTTTGGAACCTTTAAAAAAGTAAAAATTTATAAAGGTGTAATTTGATATTTCAGGTACTCATCATCTATAAAGAGGCAGAATATTATTTTGATGAGATGGAAATATTTTATTATTATATAGAGTTCATATAAACCAATTAAGTCAGGGCAGAGCCGTCTCACCTCTCGTTATATTTTAAATGAAATAAGTTTTAAGAGACGTGTCAAAGCCGCCATGAATATTCACTTTCGACACGGACACTAGCCCACAAGCCCGCACAATGCCTGGCTCTGAGAGACATTGGGATTTACAATACAAATATAAATGAATAATAGTTTGATTCTGTCATTTAACGAAATGTAGCACATCAAAATAATATTTACCCTATAAAGATTCAGCAAAATTCTGTTAAATCCTTTTTTTTAACTTTGCATGATTTTTCAACATTTTTACTGATGGAGATAGCAAGCAAATACGATCCTTCAAGGGTTGAGGATAAGTGGTATAAATACTGGAATGAAAATAAATTTTTCCGTTCAGTTCCCGACGAACGCGAACCTTATTGCATAGTGATACCACCGCCTAATGTTACAGGAGTATTGCACATGGGGCACATGCTGAATAACACTATCCAGGATATTTTTGTGCGCCGTGCCCGTATGCAGGGAAAAAATGCTTTGTGGCTGCCGGGAACCGACCACGCTTCTATTGCTACCGAAGCAAGAGTTGTAAATAAACTTAAGGAAGAAGGTATCAGCAAAAAAGACCTTACACGCGACGAGTTCCTTAAACATGCATGGGAGTGGACAAACAAACATGGCGGAATAATACTTGAACAGCTAAAAAAGCTGGGCGCTTCCTGCGACTGGGAACGTACATGTTTTACAATGGATGAAAAACTATCGGAATCCGTGCTTAGAGTTTTTGTTGATTTATTTGATAAAGGTCTTATTTATCGGGGCGTTCGAATGGTTAACTGGGATCCTAAGGCATTGACTGCCGTTTCGGATGAAGAAGTAAATTATAAAGAAGTAAATTCAAAATTATATTATGTCCGCTACCTGATTGAAGGAACAACAGACGAGTGGATTACTATTGCAACTACCCGCCCTGAAACAATTCTGGGTGATACCGCTGTTTGTGTTCATCCCGAAGATGAAAGATATAAAAGTTTTAAGGGAAAGAGAGCGCTGGTCCCTTTGATCTGCCGTTCTGTTCCTGTAATATATGATGAGTATGTGGAAAGAGAATTCGGAACAGGTGCGCTGAAAGTTACACCGGCTCACGATATCAACGATTACAATCTCGGCATAAAACACAAATTACAAAGCATTGATATTTTCAACGACAATGGAACGCTGAATGAAAAAGCCGGAATGCTTATTGGCATTGACCGTTTTAAAGCAAGAAAAAAAATTATTGAATTGCTTACGGAAAAAGGCCAATTGGTTAAGACCGAAGATATAGTAAATAAAGTCGGTTACTCCGAAAGAACAGATGAAGTGATAGAGCCAAAGCTTTCCATGCAGTGGTTCATGAAAATGAGTAAACTTGCCAAACCAGCCCTGGACGTGGTAATGAATGATACTATAAAATTTCATCCTGCGAAATTCAAGAACACATACAGGCACTGGATGGAGAATGTTAATGACTGGTGCATTTCGCGGCAATTATGGTGGGGACATCGCATTCCGGCATTCTATCTGCCAAACGGAGAAATTGTAGCCGCATTATCTTTGGAAGAAGCTAAGAAAAAAGCAAAAGAAAAATTCAATATTGATTTAAAAATTGAAGACCTGAAACAGGATGATGATGTGCTAGATACCTGGTTTTCTTCATGGCTTTGGCCTATTTCAACTTTTGATGGAATAACAAAACCGGATAATGCCGACATCAAATATTATTATCCTACGAATGATCTGATTACTGCGCCGGATATTCTTTTCTTTTGGGTGGCGCGTATGATAATGGCAGGGCTTGAATACAGGAAAGACATTCCTTTCAAAAATGTTTATCTTACAGGAATGGTGCGCGACAAACTCGGTCGCAAGATGTCAAAATCGCTCGGCAATTCGCCCGACCCGATTGAATTGATGGAAAAATATAGCGCTGACGGTGTTCGCACTGGAATGTTATTTTGTTCGCCTGCCGGAAACGATCTGCCTTTTGATGAAGCTTTGTGCGAGCAGGGAAGAAATTTCTGTAATAAAATATGGAATGCATTCCGTTTGATGAAAGGCTGGGAAATTGACAATGATCTTAAACAACCCGTTACAAGCCGGGTGGCAATTGAATGGTTTGATTCAAGAATGAATGAGGAAATTAAAACGATCAACGATCATTTTGACAAGTACAGGGTTTCTGATGCATTGATGAGCGCGTATAAATTAGTGTGGGATGATTTCTGCTCATGGTATCTTGAAATGATTAAACCCGAATACCTGAAGCCTGTTGATAAAGCAACACTTGAAAAAACGATTGAAATTTTTGAAAAACTTTTAAAGTTGTTGCATCCTTTCATGCCTTTCATAACCGAAGAATTGTATCATCTTGTAAACGAAAGAAAAGAAAAAGATTGCCTTATTGTCGCTTCTCTTCCTGAAGCAGGAAAAGTAAATAAAAGCATTATTGAAAAATTTGATGCTGCAAAAGAAGTTATCATGGAAGTGAGGAATGTAAGGGCTCAGAAGAATATTCCTAACAAAGAAGCTATTAAACTTTCAATAAAGAAAAATTATAATGAGCAGCCTGACCTTACTTTCGATGGTATTGTTTGCAAGCTTTGCAATCTTGAATCACTTGATTATGTCAGCGAAAAAGTGGAAGGAGCTTTTACCTTTGTTGTAAGGAATACTGAATTTTATATTCCGGTTAGCAGCGACTTCAATGCCGAGGAAGAAATTAAAAAACTTAACGAGGAACTCAATTATACCAAAGGATTTCTGCAATCTGTAGTGAAAAAACTAAGCAACCAGAATTTTGTAAATAATGCAAAACCCGAAGTAGTAGAGGCAGAGCGCAAGAAACAAGCGGATGCTGAAGCGAGGATAAAAGTTATAGAAGAACAAATTGAATCT
>CAINEZ010000579.1 GCA_903847905.1 uncultured Bacteroidota bacterium | reverse complement strand
TAGAGTTTTTTGAACAGTATATTGAACCCGCTTCGGGGTTCTTAATTGTTACGTTCTTAATCCTCCAGTTTCACTGGTGGTCATTAATATTAATCCCGGATTCCCGGGATTGGAGCGGGGAATGAAAACCCTGAATAGGGTTTAATTTTAATAACAGTGGGAACAACCCACGTAAAATAAACCAAACAAGAACTCAACCCAAAAAGGTTGAACATTATGAAAAACAAATGAACTAAAATTAAAACAACCTCGTATATTGCAAAAAAACAAATAATTAATCAGTAAACTCATGACGATAAGGAATTGGATGTTAACGTTTTTTTTCGTGTCCACTCAAGAAAGCCTCCAATCAATGCAAAGATAGACTGAAGTCCGAAGAGAAATAAAGATAGAGCAACTGCCTTTTCAGAAGGTACTTGAAAAAGGGATAATAAACCCACAAGCGAAACCTCCCTGATGCCAATACCCCCAATTGATATAGGCAAAAACAATGCAAATGAGAGAAGAGTAAATATCCAGCACCAATCTGTATAAGATATTGCGATACCTATGGTTTGGGCAAGTATAAATAAAATAAGTACATTTATAATTTGATAAAATATACCAATCGCCAGACTATAAAAAAGTAGTAAAGTTTTTCTAGAATAGATTTTCCAAATATTGATGATCTTTTCAAGACTACTAATAATTTTCCCTAATTTTATGTATCGATTACGTAACCGATTTAGAAAACGACATATAAAATCAAAAGGTATTAGAAAAAATAAAGCCAAACCAAGAATAAACCCAACGATGAAAATGATAATAACAGATAATGGTATTTTATGAATAGAAAAAATAATACCTCCAAGACCAATAATGAATAATCCTATAATACCAGAAATTCTATGAATCAATACGGAAACTGCAATATTTTCATAATCTCTCCCTTCCTTACCTAGTATATATATTCTTGAAATATCACCAGCAATCATTCCTGGCAATATAAGAGAATAATATCCCGATATTAAAGTAAATTTTTGAAGTTTAATAAAAGGAATGGAAGATAACAAAAGCTTCCAGTTTAATGCATAAATAACCCAGCTAAATGACATTAAAAGAAAAGCAAATAAAATTATACTAAAAGGAATAATTTCGAATGAATGAATTATTCCATTAAAGTCAATTCTATACATTATAAAAAAGATCAATACAAGTGATACTGAAATTTTGAGGAAAAGAATTATTTTATTTTTCAATGACATAATGATTCCAGTAATTGATTTTCGTTTTTTGTGGTAAAATTTCTATAACTTTATAACCAAACACCCTTAACCATTGGAGTTCCTTTTTTTCGCTGGATACATGACCAAGAAGAAATCCGTTTTTATGGAGAGAATAACGATATGATGTCAGTATCTTCAATGTAAATATACTAAGAGGTAATCCAAATAATGTATTCAGGGATGTAAAAGGGGAAACTTTGTTATGGGTACTATATATAAAGATGCCGTCTTTCTTTAATACCCGATAAATCTCTTTATAAGCAAGTATTCTTTTCTCTTCTGGATAAATATAATCGATCCCATTGTAAGAAAAAACTATTACATCAAATACGTTATCGGGAAATTCCAGAGAACAGGCATTCATAACCCTAAAATCGGTTTTGGGCATTTTTTGTTTGGCTAAAGTTACCAACTTATCGTTAATATCGACTCCAATTACATTTAGAGTGATTTGTGAAATATAAGCAGTGGTCCGTCCTGCACCACAACCCAAGTCAAGAACATTTTTTGAGTTATCGATATATTTATCGAAAAGATATTGTTCCGGATACATGAGCCCGGTTTTATTAAAATAATAATTTTGTTGGAAATCAGAAGAAAAAAATCGATTATTTTTTTCTTCTTCATGGCTTAATTTCATCGAAGAATCCCAATTTTATTTATAAGATTAACCAATTCAGTGTAATTATTTTTAAAAAATATTTTTACAATTGGATTAAGTATCCAGATAAAAAAAACTAAAATTCCACGTACTTTGATATAAGAATAAAAATCGACCAAATCACCTCCAAATTTTTTCTTATACTTATAATGCTTATGATAATAATCGTTTAAGTTATCAGAAGGAAGAACTCCTCCTAAGTCAAAAAAGGAATATCCTGCTTCTTTTGCATACTTTATTGCATTCCAAAGAAGTAAATCATTTTCATTGAAACTATAAGAAGTGGCGCCATGTTTATAGCGGAAGATACTTTTATCTCCGGAAGATAAAAATGCACATCCTCCGATATACTTACCATCAGGAGAGTATGCATGAAATAGATCATATTCCTTTAACTCATCTTTGTTTACCGTTGGAATATTCTTTTTCTGAGTAAATACATATAAAAATTGATAAAATTGATTTACCATTTCAACTGAACTTGAATGAACTATCTTTATACCATCCCTTTCAGCTTTACTAATTGGGTAACGTAAGGATTTTTTCTCAAAATGATTTAATATCTCTTCAAGACTACAGGTAAGATTTAAAATAAAGGTTTTCCCAGTAATTTGAATTGAATAATATTTTATATCAATTTTTTCTGATGTATTTAATATAGTAATCCATTTCTTCGATTTAATAAAATCATCTTTATCAAACCAAAAATCATATACAGTAAAAAATAATATTTTTCTAATTCTTAGCATTTATGTTATCTGTATAAAAAAAATATTTTAAAGTTATTTTTTATAAGCAATGGCAAGGATATCCTTTTCAAATATTTTAAGAGTATTTCTGCCATACAACCAACTTATTAAATATAAACTTCCTGAAAATAAAAATGCAAAAAATTTTGCTAAATAATTAAAAGGATTTTTGTAGAATATATATATGTCCGTCCCTACTATTTTTATTCTATTAAAATTTGTTACTAAGAGAATTTCCTTAAGAC
This sequence comes from uncultured Bacteroidota bacterium, assembly GCA_903847905.1. Lineage (GTDB taxonomy): Bacteria > Bacteroidota > Bacteroidia > Bacteroidales > CG2-30-32-10 > CAINEZ01. The sequence goes on along the minus strand of CAINEZ010000579.1, from coordinate 6,812 downwards.
TTGTTTCGGTGAATCCTGTCTCGTGTGTAAAATCAATATAGCGTCCGGCTGAGGCTACAAAAGGATTATTCATATTCGGAGTCTTAACGAGCAGAACACCTTCCTTTTTAAGCGAAGAATAAAATAAATCGAGAATATTTATTATTTCATCCTTGTAGAGGTGTTCTATCACATCATTGAATATGATGGCATCAAAAGCTTCAGTATTCTTTTGCAGATAGTCTGTTATTTCTGATTTTACTGCGTGTAAATCCATGCTACCACAGAATTCGACAAGTTCTTGCGAAACATCTATTCCGATGATATTGGAATATCCCAAAGTTCGGGCAGCGAATAGAAAATGACCCAACCCACAACCAGCATCCAATATTCTCGCATTTTTATCTGATGGTAAAAAGCGGGTATAGTTTTTTTTAAAATATAAAAAATGATCTTTGTACTCTTTTTTAATATTCTGTATATTCCTACCTGTATTAAAAATATTACTAAGGTAGTGTTTGTATATCCTTTCTCTATATGATTTATCCATTGAATTAAATTTTATATTGTTTTCTATAAACGATTACAAAAATTTTAAGCACCTTTTGTTTTTCTAGCCAAAACTCTTAAGTAGGTTTTTGAACTAAAGATAATTTTATAATTTCCAAATTTTCTTTTCATTTCGTTTTCGCCACCAGAGTTTTTTCTAATATCAACAATTAATATTCCCTCTATTTTAAGTTTTTTATACACTTCGTCTAAATAAGTTAAGATAGGATAGTGAAACCCCCATGATATTAATGAAATCACCATATCAAAATTTCCCTCAAAACTAATTCTATTATCTTGGGTGGCTTCTTGTAAATAAATATTTCCTGAATTAATGTCATTGTTTTTCAATATTGTCTTAGAAATTTGCAATGAATTATAAAATGCTCCTTTTTTTTTAAAATGATAATAAATTTTTTTGTTTATAAGAGTTTTATCAATTAAAAATATATCAATGTTATTTGCATAATGTTCACTTAAAAGAATATCAATTCCAGCCATGCCGCAACCAATATCTAATAAGGAAGTTATTTTTAAAGGAAGAAAAGGTTTTATAATTAAATATTCGCTCACCATGTCAGCGTTAAATTCTTTTTCTATTTGTCTATGAAACAGGAAGGATTTTAGGCTAACACTTGATTTATAGAAAGGATTAAAATAGCCGAATATACTTAATAGATTAAATACATAATTATCCTTTAGATATCCGGTTCTTTGAAATAGAACATACTTTATTGCTTCTTTAGGGATTTTTATAGTTTTCATTATCTCAATTCCTTACTTACAATTTTATTGTTGATTAAACGCTACTCCTATCTAATATTTATTGTTTTCCTACCCAATAATCTAATATTTTTATTATTCTTTTTAAAAACATTTTTTGCATCACTCTATTTCGCACATATGGTGTTCTGTTAATCATTATTTCCATTGAGTGAAACATCATGACAAGGGTTACTTTATGGTATTTGTTTTGTAATTTTTCGATCAAATGCTTCTGTTCAAAAACTGTCATATGTGTTGGCCTAAGCCATAGATAAAAAAGCCAGTTATTGGGTAAGGCTTTTTGTATGATTCCACCCCTTTTACCAAAAATGGTAATCGGAACTTCTACAATCCCAATGCTTTCCTTTTCACCAATAGCAGGAGTATAGAAATCCTCTTTTGAAATCCAGTATGGCTGATTTGGCGCTTTACTATGATCCGGGCCACCTTGCTCGCTCCAATCAATTTCTGGTGTTACTGACGAATCGTATTTGTACCCTAATTCTGAAAGAGCTTTAATAGTATCAAGATCTGCTCCATATCTTGCAGCACGATACCAGACAGGTTTTACTCCTAAATTATTTTGAATTAGAGACGTGAGGTTTTTTATTTTCTCGAATTCGATTTGAGATGAGTGTGCAAAACAAGGATACTCCTTAGATTGTTTACCCGCAGGATTTTTAATAGTAATGTTTGGTTCGATGTATTCAGAATGTAAGTGAGCACCAATAATTGCCCCCTTTTTTATTTCTTCCTTGAGTACACCACAACATTCTTTATCCATCACAACTTCGGGTGATACAAAGTATATAGGAGAAACATTATACTTATCCCATATAGGGCGTAAAAGTTTAGGAATTCCATAGGCGATCGAAGTAAAAACCAAAGGATTACTTCGATTCCATTTTATATCGCAATCTGGTTCTGTATCTATCGTTATAAATAACTTTCCTTGCAGTTCCCTCATATTATCTCGGAATATGCACGATTCACTTCTTCTAAGCTAAATTCATTGGGAAAACTTTGAGTAGAAAAACTATTAGAAATCGCCTCTATTATCTTATCCTTAATACTTATGGCATCATTTTTTTTGAATACGTTAGGATTATTTTTTAACACTTCTTTATGTGCTGCGATATCGGAAACTATAGGATAACACCCTGCAGAAATAGCCTCTAATAAAGTCAAACCAAAACTTTCGAAATAGCTTGCTGAAATAAAAATGCTTGCCTTTCCATAAAAATCTTTCATTGCCTGACTGTTATTATCAACCCAGCCGTGAAATGTAACAACATCTACAAGCCCATTTTGTTGTGCTTTTTTTTCAAGTTTTGAGCGATATGGCCCATCTCCAATAATATCAACTTTCCACCCATTATCTTTGAAGGATAAAACAGTAAGTGCGTCAAGAATATCCTGAACGCCTTTATTAGGAAAAAGCCTTGCGACTACCAGTATTTTTTTTTCCTTCTTCATAGGTTTGAACTTTTCAGGATCAATTCCATTTGGAATAACCATGAACTTTCCTTCCTGTGATATATCTTTAATTTTATCTATCAGAAATTGTGAAGGTGCTGTGATGATTTTTGCTTCTCTGATAATTTCTTTCCATTTACGTTCAACAAGAGGGTAAATATATCGGAATCGTTTGTTATATCCTAAAACATCACTTCCATGACTTGTTAATATATACGGAAGATTATATCTTTTCTTAAGCCAAAGAGAGATACTACCCGTAGGTATAATAAAATGTGTATGATTAATATCATATGAATTGCTCTTTAGATGGTTTTTAAGGAACTTTTTAGCTGAAAATATGTAACTCAATTGTTCCCATGGGTGACATATCTCTTTTTTGCTGCGAAGGCAAGGTACCCGATAAACCGAAATACCATTTACATTTTCAAAAGCCGGAAGTCCTTTAAAACTCATTGTAACCACATCTACATCATGCCCTGACTTAACATATCCTTTTGCTATTTCAAATGAACAAGGGGACGCTCCTCCACCAAGTGGCGGAAATTCATAATTGAGCATTAAAATATGAAGTTTTTCGGGCATGTTTTAATCACTTTAGAACTAATATTTTAATCCTTTTTAATGTTTTTCATATTCTTTATAAGATAAACAGGTTTATTCTGCGACTCATAATAAGTTCTGTTTAATAATTCGGCAATTAATCCTAAAAGAATTGAAAGAATGCCCACCATAAAAAAAAGTATTGTAAGAAAGGGCAAAGGTGTTTTTATAAATGATCTGTCTTGCCAGTACTTTAGGTAAATCATTAAAATGAAACTTAGCAACGACATGAAAATACTAAAGAACCCAAACCCCCCAAAAATATAAATTGGTTTTTGTGCATGTTGTTCCAGAAACTTAATGACAATTAGATCTAAAATTACTTTAAAAGTGCGATTAATCCCATATTTTGATTGTCCATGTTTACGCGCATGATGAGTTACCGGGATCTCGGTAACCTTAGCACCCTGCCACACAGCATAGATAGGAATAAACCGGTGCATTTCGCCGTAAAGTTTCACATCCTCTATAACATCACGTTTGTATGCCTTGAGTGAACATCCGTAATCATGAAGATGAACACCGGAAATTTTGGATATAAGAAAATTTGCAATTTTGCTTGGCAGGTTACGTTTTAGGGAATTATCCTTTCTATCTTTCCTCCATCCTGAACATACATCATATCCTTCGTGAAGTTTGGCAAGGAGCCTTGGTATATCATTGGGATCATTTTGAAGATCCCCATCCATAGGAATAATAATATCTCCTGATGAAAAATTTATCCCCGCCATCATAGCTGCTGTCTGTCCAAAGTTTCTTTTAAAATGTATTACTTTAACCAATTCGTTTTGAGAGGCTAATTCGTCAAGTCTCTGCGCTGTATTATCCTTTGAAGCATCATTAATGAATAATATTTCATAGGCGCACCCTAATGAATTCAGAACCTCCATCAAACCTTCATAGAGAGGAAAAATATTATCTTCCTCATTGAAAACTGGAATAACAATGGATAGGGATTCTTTTATATCGTCTTTATTCATATTTTATTGATTAACTGCAATTAGTTTTTATAATATTTCATAAACCATTTAACAAATTTTGCCAATCCCTCTCGTATTTCAATTTTAGGGTTATAACCTGTTAATTGCATCAATTTTTCGGTATCAGCCCAGGTACATTTTACATCCCCTGCCTGCATGGGCAGTTGTAATTTAGCTGTAGTTTTACCCATAGCTTCTTCAAGAGTGTTGATGAAATCAATTAATTTAACTTTTTGTGAATTTCCAATGTTAAATAACTGATAACGGGGGTGCATGAAATTATCTTTTGGTGGAAAATTAATTGTTTTTATTATTCCTTCAACTATGTCATCAATATAAGTGAAGTCGCGTTCTAATTTTCCTTTGTTAAAAACATTGATCGGCAGTTGGTTTTTAATGGCTGTAGCAAATAAGGTAGGTGCCATATCAGGCCTCCCCCATGGTCCATAAACTGTAAAAAAACGTAAGCCTGTAGTTGGAAGATTATAAAGATGACTATAGGCATGCGCCATCAATTCGTCAGCTTTTTTAGTCGCCGCATAAAGACTTATAGGAAAATCTACACAATCCTCTTCTGAAAAAGGAACTTTTTTGTTATTTCCATAAACTGAAGAGCTTGATGCATAAATTAGATGCCCTACATTATGAAGTCGGCAACATTCCAGGATATTTACAAATCCTACCAGATTTGATTGTACATAGGCATGTGGATTTTTCAAAGAGTAACGAACACCTGCCTGAGCAGCCAGGTTTATTACTATATCGATTTTTTTTTTAACGAATAAATGCTCTAGTTTGGGTAAGTCAGTAATATCCAATTTAAGAAAAATGTAATTTGAATGGCTTGTACTTTGTACTTTTACGTTATATCTAACTCTCTTTTTTAAAATTCCGCTTTCACTTAAACGATCAAATTTAATATTTAAATCATAATAGTCGCTCATATTATCAAGACCAACAACCCGATATCCCTTTTTCAGAATTGCTTCCACCAAATGAAATCCTATGAAACCAGCTGCGCCTGTTACTAAAATAGTTTTCATTTTGTTTTTTTTTGTAAGTATTCCATAAACTGTATCATACACCAGGGTGCCTTCATAACTACTTTTTTTGATTACGTTTTCAGTAAAGTTATATAATTAATTTTAATAGCAAATTATATTATTCCCATTATCGGTTTATTATTAACAAGCAACGCAACTGATTTTGTACATTAATTCCTCTAATCTTAACTAATATAAAAATTTAATATATTAGTGTCATTCCGAGCCGAACAATATGATAGATTTGCGTGTTAGTGCCCCTTGACTTACTTCTGAATTTGTAATTCATAATGTATTTTTTATTTTTTCCCAAGATGCATTTACTTCTTTTTCATTGATAAGGGAATTGGATATTTTAAGTTCCTTTATATCTCCAAAGAAAAAACCACCAAGTGTTTTAAAATTACCAATATAGAGTGGTTCTTCGCTGTTTTGATAATCGCCTTGTGCATCTACAGCGCCTACAAATTGCCCGTTGGAATAGGCACTGATCTTATGGTTATTTACTTCAAAGGATAGGTAATTCCATTTGCCAGGAACCACAGGACAAAGGATTCCCTGTTTATGTATAGAGAAAATATATTGTGTTTTTACCGTATCATTTTGTTGAAGAGCGAATCCATTATTAACATTGGCATTGCACAATATAGTTGTCCATCTTGCAAATTGAGATGTTGGAGCATCAAGGGGTTTGAAAATTATCTCAATTGAAAATTGCTTGCCGAGAGTAATATACCCTTTTGCACCCTGCGCATAGAGTAATTTATTTGCAAAATTTTTATCAAAAAGTTCGTGGACAATAATGTTTTTATCTTGATTCAGAATGAAATTACTTTTATTATTTTCTCTTTTCTTTTTTAATAGGAACATCAAACTCCCGGGAGTTTCTTCTATTTTTGGCACATCATAAAGCGATGATAAAAAAACGGAAATTTTATTGTCGGAAAACCTGAACCGATCAGGTTCAAGGAAAATTTTTGTTTTATCGTTTTTTATTAAAAAAGATAAAATTCTTTCATAATCAGTTTTGAAAAACAACTCTACAAACCCTGGATTAACTGCTGCTGCTGTTTTTGAAAGTCCATAATACAGACCTTGATAGGAATCATCAGTAAAAATCAATATTTTTTCCTTTCTGTTCGTAAGACTTTTGATAAAATCAGCATTTTCAACAATTCTGCTTTGTTCGGTCTTGTTCAGTTCCTTATTTTTCTTTTCAAACATTAATTCTGTGATTTTTTTATAGTCATAAATTGTCTGGAAAAATGAAAAAGACAAGAAGAACACAACAATAACAAATGGTAAAATAAATATTTTTTGATTTTTTATGATCTTCAATAAATCATCTGCGAAAATTGTGAGTAATATAAAAGCTGTATAGTTAGAACAAAATAAATTCCAGTTATGACTTCGTCCC
>CAINEZ010000578.1 GCA_903847905.1 uncultured Bacteroidota bacterium | reverse complement strand
ATCCGAAGGTGAAAGAGTATATAAAACTATAAAGAAAGATTTTGATAAACTTAGTATGCAAATCAAAAATATGCTTAAAGTAAATAGAAGCAGGGCAAATTACATCAGTATTTACAAGGATTTGTTGTTATCGTAAAGATAACATGTGGGCGTTCAGTTCTATGGTAGTAATATAATTTATTAACTTCCTGCGGTTTCAATATTCTTTTTCATTTTTTCAAATCCAATTCTTTTTATTGCCGAGTCTTTAAAAAGTTTTTCAAAAGTTTTTTCGTTCAGTTTTTCCCAATCATTTTTACTCATCTTCAACAAATCCGGATTAGGTTTGAAAGCAGATTCTTTCGTGAATGGAATTTCATTATTCCACGGACACGCATCCTGGCAAATATCGCATCCGTATATCCATCCTTTAGTTGAGATTGGTTCATCCTGAACATTAGCGGAAGAACTTTCAATGGTGTGATAGGCAATACATTTGGAAGCGTTAAGCTGATGTGGTTTTTCAATTGCGCCTACGGGGCAGGCATTAATACAAGCGTTGCAGTTTCCGCAATTATCTTCATGCATTTCATCATAATCAAGAACAAGGTCGGTAAGTATGATACAGATGAACATAAAGGATCCTATATCTTTATTTAGAAGCAGGGTGTTCTTCCCTATCCATCCAAGCCCGCAACGTGCAGCCCATGCTTTTTCAAGGATAGTATTACTGTCAACAAATATTTTAAATTCAGCGTTTTTAATTTTTTTCTGAAGAGCCAGAATAAACTCAGCAGCTTTGGTTTTCATTACTGCATGATAATCGTTTCCATAAGCATATTTAGCTATTTTATATACAGCGTTTTCGTCTTGTTTTTTAGAAGGATAATAATTTTGTACAAGAGCAATCACTGATTTTGCATTCCCTGATAATTTTCGGATGTCCGCTTTTTGTTCAATATTTTTTTCGAGGTATTTGATATTTCCATGTTTATTTTCCGACAGCCATTTTATCAGATAATCGACATCTCTTTCTAAAACCACAGGGGAAGCTATTCCACAGCCATCAAAGCCTATTTTTTTTGCAGTGTCTTTTATGAATTTTACAGTATCTGTATTTTCTCTCATGATTATTTTATTAAGTGAAAATGAATAAGAATAAAAGGTTTTGTAACTACTCAGCAATTTTATGCCAGTATATTTTTACCACATAGTATCATAGTTACATAGGCTTCACATAGATCGACCAACAGCAATCAGGGAATAACGATTTTTAATTTCGGAAAAGAAACCACCGATTACAGAACACTGATTACTGATTACAAAATATACGGACTTATTCAGTTTTTAGTATAACTCTTATTAAAAAAGGTTTCCCTGTTGTAAGGGTTTTATTTTTCCTATGTGTTTATATGCTTTTTCAGTGGCTTCTCTTCCTCTTGGTGTTCTGTTTATATAACCTTCCTGAACCAAAAACGGCTCATATACTTCTTCAATAGTTCCAATATCTTCTCCTACAACGGTTGCTATTGTAGATATTCCAACAGGACCCCCTTTGAATTTTTCTATGATGGATAAAAGAATTTTATTGTCCATTTCATCTAACCCGTTCTCATCAACATTTAGCGCATCAAGAGCATAATGGGCAATTTTCATATTGATAGTTCCGTCGCCTTTTATCTGAGCAAAATCTCTTACACGGCGGAGCAGCGCATTTGCAATACGTGGCGTGCCGCGGCTTCTGCGCGCAATTTCATAAGCTGCATCAGGTTTTATTTCAACTTTTATTATTGATGAAGAACGATTCACAATTTTCAGAAGTAATTCGGAATCGTAATATGACAATCTTGAATTTATGCCAAATCTTGCTCTAAGCGGTGCAGTGAGTAAACCGGAGCGTGTAGTAGCGCCGATAAGAGTAAAAGGATTCAGTGATATTTGTAAGCTCCTGGCATTAGGACCGGTTTCTATCATTATATCTATCTTATAATCTTCCATGGCAGAATAAAGATATTCTTCAACCACAGGGCTAAGGCGATGTATTTCGTCAATGAAGAGAACATCATTTTTTTCAAGATTTGTAAGCAATCCTGCCAGATCGCCAGGTTTGTCAAGTACCGGACCGGAAGTTACTTTTATACCAACACCCATTTCGTTGGCGATGATATGGGCAAGAGTTGTTTTTCCTAATCCCGGAGGACCATGCAAAAGGACATGATCCAGCGCTTCCTCCCTTTGTTTTGCAGCCTGAACAAAAACTTTCATGTTTTCCTTTATCTGGTGCTGCCCCACAAAACTTTCAAAATCGGAAGGCCTTAATAACCTTTCAAACTCACGTTCTACGGGTGACAGATTTTCAGGATCGGGATTAAGGTTAGGATTCATTATGAAATAACTATTCTCAACAAATGTACAAAAATAAGCAAAGCAATCCTTTATTATGTTTTACTATTATTGTAATTTGAAATTTGGCGTATTCATTTTTGAAAAAAATCTCAAAAAAATAGAATTTATTTTATCGTCTTCAACCCTTCCAGCGCTGAAGCATCCTTTGGTCTGTTAAGCAAAACGATATTGAATAATTCTTTTGCCTCAGCATTCTTTTTCAGTTTTAGCTTTGTCCACGCAAACATCAGGGTATTGTCGTAATCGAAAGGATAGGCGTCATAAACTTTCTGAAGATAAGTCAACGCTGTGGTGTAGTCTGCTTTGTAATAATATATTTGTCCTATCCTGTAATTTGCAATAGAATTATTCGGATCAAGTTTTAATATTTCTTCATACTGAATTTTCAATGTATCCCAACTCGCAAGAGCATATAAAGGATAAGCATATCCAAGTTTTGCTTCAATGGAATTAGGTTTAAGTGCAATTGCCTTTTTATAATAATTTGCCGATTCACGGTAATAAGTGCCTTTATAATAAAGATATGCCATTCGCAAGTTTGTTTCATAAGAGCTTGCATCATACACGCTTTTTATTTTATTAATAGCCGTAAGGTATTGTGCAGATTTTTCAAAAATATAACTGGATTCAAAAGCTGCCCTCAAGGCGGCTGTCTTAACAGAATCCTGCGCAAACAGTTTCCCGAAAAGGGCAAAAAATATTATTGCAATACCAACTATTTTAATAGTGTTTTTCATAGTTACCTCCTTGATTTATAAATTTATTTTTTTATTT
>CAINEZ010000577.1 GCA_903847905.1 uncultured Bacteroidota bacterium | reverse complement strand
GTGGACTTTAACTCAAGAGTCGCCGATGCGGAATTCCCTTGCGTATATGCTGACACGGGAAATAATAAACATACCATTATAAGTATTAAAAAGCTGTTAAGACCTTTAATGGCAAATAATTTATGAGTAAAATATCTTTTCATGGTTGTCATTAGTCGTTGGTTGTAAATTACTTCGTGTCTCTGATACTAATTTACTTCGCGTCATTGATAATTATTTTCTTTCACTCCCTTACTTAAACACTGACAAGGTTTTGTTACCTGCGCGCTGGCACACAAACTTTGCTAGGCTTGCCTTATGCCTTATCACTTTTGCCTTTTAACTTACTTTACTAAAATTTGCTTACTATCTTTACTAAGCCCATCTAATGTTTCTACTTTTAAATAATAAGGCGCAGCCGCTAAGCCTGAAACATCAAGAGATTTATGGTTTAATTCTTTAGTGATATTTTCTTTTTTGCTAATAACCACCACGCCTAATGCATCGGTAACACATACTGATATTTCCTTGTCTTCTTTAGAATAAATTATATAGTTGAAACAATCAGATGCGGGATTGGGATAAATATTGATAATTTCAATTACATTTTCTTGGCAGCTTATTGCAATAATGCCGGAATAGGTGTAGTCCCCATTGTAATCAGTTTGCTTCAAACGGTAGTATGAAATACCTTCAAGCGGATTTGTATCGGTAGTATTATAGTTCAGAACGGTATTACTGTTTCCTGCGCCGTTTATGGTTGTTACAACCTGCCAGTTAATGGCATCAGGACTGCGTTCTACGGTAAAATAATCATTATTGGTTTCGGAAGCGGTAACCCATTTTAATTCGATGTTATTGTTCTCACAGGAAGATGAAAAAGAGAGTAACTCTACAGGTAAAGGGTAGTTCATATCCGCCAGTGTCCAGCGCGAAAATAATGGGAATGATGTTATTCCAGATTTGCTGTACTAGTTATTTCCTATATCTTTATTTGTTTGCAATTGACCCGTCCAGAAGAGATAATCAGGAGAATCAATTGACTTATAGAATATCATGTTATCTTCATTGATAGGAAAGCCCGCATTCCACACATTTAATTCATGATCGAAATAATAAAACTTTATTGTTGCATTAAGCTCTGTGTTGGTTATGGGTGTTATGTCATAATATCGCTTTATGCCTAGATTTGTACCATTCGTGCAAGAGACGCCTGTTGTTCTTGTTACTACGGTTGAGTTTGCGGAAGCGGTAGTTTCGTTGATTTCAAGCCCAATACCTCCAAATGTTTGATCTGTTGAATTTCCTATATCACGTGTGGCTTTAACTTTTCCTGTAACATAAGATGTAGGAGCGATAGCCGTTTCCACGATACTCCCTGACGAACCTAAATCAATAATATTGCTTCCGGTTGTAAATATTCCGTTGGTAAGAGTCAGGGTGCCATCTATATTTATATTCCCTGATAACAGTGTAACACCTGTACTATTGTCAATAATTGCATCGTGAAAAGTTAATGTAGCGCTGTTATTAATTTCTTGGGCCGTTGTACCATAAAAACTGATAGGGTAAGAAACTCCTGATATAAAAGAAGCAGCGTTATTAAAATTATCTGAAACATATATTTGCCCGTAGTTATTAAAGCCGATAATAATTAGTAACGCGCACACAAATAATTTCTTGAATGGCTTCAACGATTGTTTAGCATAATTGTGGGTGTACAATATCAAGGGTTTCGGAATGGCGCTGTTTAAATTAAGCAAGCGACAAATAGTGGTTGTTTTTTTGGGGAATAACATTTTTTTTGTGATTATTAATCAATAATTATCTACAAATGTAATAAATATTCCAGATTAAATAATTTTTTAATAAAAAAGGCTGCGAAATTTTGCAGCCTTTTTTATTATTTTATTTTTTCTTAGTTGATAATAATTTTTCTTGTCGTATTTAAAGTATTATTCCACAAATGAAGCATATAAATACCTTTTGAAGCATTATCCAAATTGATAAGCATTTTTGATTTATTGCCGGTAGGTTTAAAAGTGCCTGATTTAATAGTATTCCCGATAATATTATAAATTCTGAAATTAATATCAGAAATAATGGTTGTCTGAATATTTAGATATAATAAGCCTTTTGATGGATTAGGGAATACAAAGATGATATTATTATTATCAAGACTGCCTATTCCTGCCGTGTTTATATTAACCGGCATTGTTATAGTATCTGATCCGCAAACATTCGTAACAATTAACATAACCATATAAGTTCCATTTGCTGTATATGTATGTGTTGGGCTTTGTAAAGCAGATGTGTCGCCATCACCGAAATCCCAATGATAATATAATGCAGCAATTGAAGAATCCTTGAAACTTATTTCAGGATCATTGTTAATATATCCGAAACTAGCGACAGGTATAGCAGAAGTTACAGTTATTACTACTGGTAGTGAACCGGCTGAACAAGTATCATCAGTAATTTGTACAGTATAGTTTCCTGCTGCATTTACTGATATTGATTGAGTTGTTTGTCCTCCAGGTGACCATAAGTAACTATCCGCTGCCTGTGAAGTAAGTGTAACATTTTGTCCATTGCAAATATTAATGTTACCACTTGGAGTAACTTGCACAGAAGGTAGCAAAATATTTGCAGCTACAGGGATCCTATTACTTAAACATCCTGTATTTTCAATTTCCCAATCATAGAAATAAAAATATGATGTAGGTTGAGGAGAGTTAGTTCCTGTAATTGAAATTAATCCATCAAGCGTATAAGGGAATGAAGCTCCGTTTGAATTTCTGTATAGGTTGTTTTGTCCAGCTGTTCCAAGTTGTAAGTTTGTTCCAACCGGAAGATCAAAATTGAGAATAACCCTGCTTTCACCTGTGGGAATATTTATAGTAGTATCAAGCAATACAGTTGAGGAGGAATTTCTAAGTTCAATGGTTCTGTTGCCTGCCGTATTTGCATACACTTTAACAGAATTTAATGTAAGAGGTACATATGTAGTAAAAATTTCGTATCTGTAATTTGAACCTGTGTAATAGTTTCCTGTATTGCTAATTGTATTATCAACAGGACCTACATATTGAGCTGCCTGGCTTTCTGCGCTCTGAACATAATATGTAGTTGTTGTATCCAATACAGGTGTAGTAAATATGCTTCCTGTGTATATTGGAACTCCGCCACTTGGTGTATTATACCAATAGTATAGGCTGCTACCGGTAGCAGTAAGTGTAACAGATCCTGAATTGCATCTGGTGGCAGGAAAACCAGTTGGATCTATAGGTTTATTAATAGTAATATAAGATGTTTTTGTAAGAGAATCATATCCGAAATCATTAGACGTTACAAGTTTTACTGTATAGGTTCCATTTGAAATATATGTATGTGTAGGATTTCGAAAAGAAGAAGTATCTCCGTCACCAAAATTCCATAACCAAGTTGTAGGTCCTTGAGAAGAAATATCTGTAAATATTACTTCTCCTGTACAACTTAATGTATCGTTTACTGTAAAATCAGTTGTAGGATGTGTTGTAGCATGTGCACATTCCCAGTTAATAACAAAACCTGTATTATTTACAGCTTCATCAGAAGTTTGAACAAGTGTGATAGCTTCGTATGATGAGGTTATTGTTCCTCCGTTTGGCAAAGTAGAACCTGTATATTTACCAATTAACGGCGATGATGTATTTGTACCGTTATATACATATAGGTAATCATATCCTTGTTCCATGCTGAAAGAAGCAAAATTCAATGTTACGTTCATGGCGCCGACAGGAGCAATAGTTATTCTGCTAATTGTGTTGTCCAGATAATTACCTGTCCCGCCGTTATCATAAAGTATTCCGGAACATGCAGTTTGCGTATCGCCTGTACCTGATGCAGGCATAACGGTTATGCAAGGATTAGCTGTGTCAATTGATATATAATTTGTTTTAATAATAGTATCAGTTCCGCAGGCTCCACCTAAAGCGATAAGAGATACTGTGTAAGTGCCCAGATTATTGTAGATATGATCAGGACTTGTATTTGTGCTTGTTGTACTATCACCGAAATCCCATACAAACTGATTAGAGCCATTACTTAAGTTTGTGAAATGAACAGTTGCAGGAGCTGAACATAACACAGTAGGATTAGCGATGAAATCACTTGTAACTGTTGAATTATAAGCGCCACCAACGCCAACAGCGTACCATGCATCAGCAACAGTTTCCACTTCGGGAGTGCAAGGTCCGAAAAGATCCATAGCCGAAAGAATTGAATAATAGCGTGCATCAGCATAGTCTGAACTTGGCGTAAGATAAACGGTTAATGTACGAAAAGCTATGGCAGCAGCGCTGTCCAAAGAAATACCTGTTACGTTATATGCAACTCCATTATCATTAGTTCCACTTTTCCCATGTGCTATAAGGTAAAACCAATAATCAAGGACTCCATCATTTTTATGTACTTCCTGTTGGATGGAATCCCAGTTAACGCCTAAATAAGTATCAGGTTGCCCATGAGATTTTGGATTCGACATATCGCGAAAGGCAGAGCCGATATCTTCGCCCATGGTCCAGTTGGCAGTTGCAGGTTTTGCAAACCATTCAATACATGTACCGAATATATCACTGAAACCTTCGTTCATGGCGCCAGGTTCATTTTGATATGCAAGATTTGCAGTTTTCTCATCAAGTCCGTGAGAAATTTCATGACCGCAAATATCAAGAGCAGTAAACGGAGAATATTGAGAACCGTCACCATCACCATAGGTCATACATTGGCTATCCCAGAAAGCATTATTATAACCAACATCATAATGAACATAACTTAAAAGTTTGAAACCATTGTCATCAATGCTGTTTCTGTTAAATTTTATTTTATAATAATCATACGTTTTTTCAGCGCCCCAATGAGCGTCTGTTGCAACTTCGTCTTGCGCCGTATTCACGTTATTCCAATAATTATCGGTATCTGTAAAATCTACCGCTGATGCATGAGCAGTATCGGCATGTAAATTATATGTTTCAATACCATTGCCTCTTCCTGTTTCTCGTAAACGATAACTTCCAACTCCTGTGCTATCAGTCACGAATGCCTGAGTTCCGCTGTATTTTGTAACTGCAGTTCCAGGGACATCAGTTGTTTGAATACGGTTAAGAGAAAAAATAATTTCGCCTGTAATAGCGTCAATAAAAACATATTCTCTTTTTAAAGGTTTTGCAGCATATATATCAAAACGATAAGCAAGTTTATAGTTGTGTGATTTGAAATCACCCTTCCTGCCTGCCGGCAGGAAGGTTTCGGGAACATAATATAATTCTCCTTTAGGATAATATGTAGCTTCATTGTTACCGGTAATTTTCTTTAGCATAATTTCTTCACCAGGAATTTGCCATTTGTAAAGTGTGGCATTAAATTTAGCAAGTACAAATGACAGAGCAGCTTGTTCGGAAATACTTGGAGTAGAACTGATATTAAGCGAAGGAATAATTTTACCATTGTAAGAATATACTTTATTATTACTTGTGTGAACAATATATGTGCTTCCAAAGATTGGTATTCCATTATAGGTTTGGTTGTAACGATAATGAATATCGCCTTTTTGATCAACTTGTTTGTTCTGTAAAACAAAACTCATATCTTCCGATAGTTTTAGTGTTTTGCTAACCCATGGTTGCCAGTTTGCAAAATTGATCTCTTTTCCTGCTTGTAATTTAATATACACGGGTAAATCAAGTCCCTTCCTGTAAGCGATGTTACTTGCATCGTTAATTTTTGTTTTAGGATCTTTCGCAAAATATATTTGAGAGAAGGATATCATTTGAATTTGGATAAAACAAATGACGAGTAATAAGCGGGTTATTTTTTTCATAAAACTTTAAATTAGTTATAAAACAATTTATTATTATGTAAATATACAGATGTTTCAATATTTTGAAAGTAAATTAACAAAACATTAACAATAGTATATGACTGAAACTAATAATTTGATATTATTTGATGCGAGCCTGCAATATGCGGGACAGTTTAAAGGCACGGGCTGACTATCGGACAGGCAATCTTGTTAAAATAAATTTAAACAAGTTTATAGGATACTATTTAGTGCTCAGCTTAATTGAATAGAAACCTGTGTTTGAAGAGTTGAAAACAGTTTCGTAAATTAATCAAAAGAATTCCTATAGGCTCTGCCTAGGTGTCATTCATTTATGTAAAAATGAAAAATATTTATTTGAAAAATATTTCCTTCACAAAATCATTCCCCACTTGTTTATTTAAAGATTTCAGAAGTTTCGAAGATGCGTAATGCAATTCCTCTTTTATGGCAGCATTATCTAAAGTAACAAAAAGTTTATTATTCCTCAGATAGATTCTTGTAGTATGTTTTGCAATCATTTTACCAACTATCTTAGGCCATGACTCTACTATCTTTAACTCCATGAGCTTATCCGAAAGCTGATATTCCTTGAGCAATTCATTGATAATTTCTTTCAATGTATGGTCATTGGTTTTGTTCATGATCAGAGTTTGTTAATTAAGTAGAAAAAAAATCTCAAGTCTAAAATTATGAACAATATCTATTTCATAGGTACATAAATCACTCATTTATATAAAATATTTCTTTTGCAGTTCCACTTTTGATTTCAAATATTTTCAATTCGGTTTTAATGTTTTTAAAAATAAGTTCTACTCGTTCAGGATGCGCATCAGTTACGAAAACCTGTCCAAAACTATTATTGCTAACAAGTTTCATCAATTGCTGAACGCGATTATTATCAAGCTTATCAAAGATATCATCGAAAAGAAGAATAGGTTTATAAGCTTTGATATTCTTTGTATAATCAAACTGCGCCAGTTTTATTGCAATGATAAATGATTTCTGTTGACCCTGCGAACCAAACCTTTTTAAAGGATATGTCGCTATATTAAACAGAAGGTCATCTTTATGAATTCCAACGGTAGTATATTGAAGTATCCTATCTTTTTCAACTGTATCAGCAAGCATGTCTGCATAATTCCCATTTTTTAGTTGAGAACTGTAATCAATACCGACAACTTCTTTTTCAGTCGAAATAAATGCAAAGTATTCCTGAAAAACAGGAAGGAATTTTTCAAGAAATTCTAGTCTTTTCTCAAATATTTTTTGTCCAAGGTCAATTAAATGCTGATTCCATATTTCCAGCGAAGCTTTTTCAAACCTTCGCCGTTCTGCAAAATACTTAAGAAGTATATTCCTCTGGAGTAGCGCTTTGTTATAATTAATAAGGTTATCAAGATAAATTTTATCAAATTGAGATATAACACTGTCAATATATTTCCGCCTCTCTTCGCTACCTTCGTTAATCAGAGCATTGTCGGCAGGAGATATCATTACCAAGGGAAACAAACCTATATGATCAGAAAAACGTGAATATTCCTTTTTATTAATTTTAAAAATTTTCTTTTCATTCCTTTTTTGTGCGCAATAAATATTATCCTGGCTTTCCCCTTTAAAAAATGTTCCCTGAACAATAAAATAATCAGTGCCATGAAGTATATTTTGCGAGTCAATAGGATTAAAATAACTTTTACAAAGCGACAAATAATGAATGGCATCCAGAAGATTAGTTTTTCCTTCGCCGTTATTCCCTACAAAGCAATTGATCTTTTCACAAAAATCAAGCTCTTCATCAGGATAATTTTTGAAATTAATAAGTGAAAGCTTTTGCAGGTACATAATTAGTATTGATAGATGTTAATGATATTATAATTAAATATTTGACTAGGCAGGTAAGCAGGTTGAAAATAAAAACTAATATTAATACAAAAATAATAATTATCCAGCACGTAAATATGATATAAAATTATATATTAATCATTTTTACATTTATTTTTATTGCAGGATACAAAATTAAATTAAATTTGCAGTTCTAAAATATTACAACATGGCAAAGGATAATGAGACAAAAACCGAAAAGAATATTATTGCTGTTGAGTCAGCTTTAAGCAAGACGGAACATTTTATAGAAAAGAACCAGAAGGTTATCATGATAGTGGTTGGTGCTATTGCACTTGTAATCCTTGGTTATTTTGGTTTTAAAAAATTATATCTGGCTCCTAAAGAAAAAGATGCTCAGTCAGCTATGTTCTGGGCAGAAAGGTATTTTGAAAAAGATTCACTTAATCTTGCATTGAATGGTGATGGGACAAACCTTGGATTTCTTGACATTATTGATGAATACGGAATGACAAAATGCGCTGACCTTTCGCATTATTATGCAGGTATGTGTTATTTAAAACAGGGAAAGTTTGAAGATGCCGTTGAACAATTAAAAGGTTTTGATTCAAACGACCAGATCGTAAGCTCTATGTCCAAAGGCGCTCTCGGCGATGCATATATGGAACTTGGAGATAATGATAAAGCGCTCGAAAGTTATCTTAAAGCTGCCAATAAACATGATAACCGTTTTTCTACTCCCTTATTCCTGATGAAAGCCGGACTTACATACGAGATAATGGGTAATTATGAAGAAGCACTAAAATTATACGAACGTATTCAGAAGGATTATTACAAAAGCTACGAATCGCGCGAAATTG
>CAINEZ010000576.1 GCA_903847905.1 uncultured Bacteroidota bacterium | reverse complement strand
TAAATTCATTATTTTTTCTTTAATTTTCTTCTGCTTATCCCTGTTATCAAAGGGGCAAGCCGTAACCCTATTCCTTGTATTAATTATTATTGATTATTTGATGAATAGTTCTTTTACAAAGAAAAAAATCATTATTGAAAAAATTCCTTTTCTGATTTTATCTTTACTTTTTGGTATAATTGCTATAAAAGCTCAAACATACGAAGGATAAATAAATACATGGGCTCATTATTCTTTTATCGAACGTATGGCGCTTGCTTCGTATTCTTTCAGTATTTATATCTTTAAATTATTAATTCCTTATAAGCTATCGGCGCTACATCCTTATCCATATAAAATTAATGATACTATTCCGTTAATTTATTATTTGTTTCATATTGTTACTTTAACTACAATAATTATCCTGGCATATTTGGCAAAAAAAGGCAAAAAAAAATATGTATTCGCTATTGTATTCTTTATTATAAATTTAATTTTTGTTATACAACTTATCCCTGTGGGAGATGCCGTAGTATCTGAGAGATATTCTTACCTTTCTTCTTTGGGAATTTTTTTAATTATTGCTTTTATACTTGAAAAATACTTTATAGATAATTCAAAAAAAAGCAATAAAATAATTATTTCTATCACCATCTTGTATTGTTTCTGTATGATATTTATTACTTATAATCGGGTTAAGGTATGGGAAAATAGTTTAACCCTGTTTGATGATATTCTAAAAAAATATCCGGATTCCGAAATAGCACTTAATAGTCGCGCTTCTGTTTACATTGACAAGGGACGTTTTGATGAAGCGATTATTGATTTGAATAAAGCGATTTCTTACGATTCAACATACATTCAGGCAATTTACAACAGAGCTATTGTAAAAAGAAAAACAAATAATTTATATGGTTCTTTATCCGATTACAAACGGGTGTTACGTTTGAATCCTGATTTTGTTGATGCATGGTATAATATCGGAAATATAAAAAAAGACTTGCATCTATATAACGATGCTATTTCTGATTACACATTTGCCATTAACAAAAAAAATGATTACTGGCAAGCTTATAATAACCGCGCCATTTGTGAAATCGGGAATAAAAATTATATTTCTGCAATTAATGACTTGACAAAAACAATTGAATTAAATCCCGATATTCCTTCGGCATATTATCTTCGTGGTGTTGCGAAAACCGAATCAGGTAAAGATGGTTGTAATGATTTTATTATTGCATATCAAAGAGGTTTTGCTAATGCAAAGGCAGCGATAACAGAGTATTGTAATAATTGAATTGCACATAAAAAATATGTCTCAATTACTTATGTTATGCATTAACAATATAAATAAGATTTATATTCAGCAAGAAAAGTTATATGAAACAGGTGAAAGAAGTGAAGGAATGATAGTGGGCATTGACAAGGCATTCCTTAGTCCAATCGTTCGAGGAAAAGAAGTCAAAATAGTAGAATCTGGAGCAAAGGTAAACATGATTCAGGTAGATGAAATAAATTTAATAGAACACTTTAGCTATAATGCTTTCAACAAGGGAATACGTTTAATTACCCAAAATAAATAACGGCTATTTTTTCGGTCTGTACATAATATACTGACTCAGCACAAGAAGCATCATCGTGAATATTATGCTTAATACTGCACGAAATAATGTATGGAAAAATTCGCTGAAGCTAAAAACTTCAAGAAAAAAAAGCAGGATATGATGAGCAACCACAAGAATAAGAGAATAGGAGAAAAACCATTTAAAACCAAGATCACGGATAATAGGCTGAATTCCCAATTCGTAATCAAGGCGAGAAGAAACTAAATCCAACACTCCCGGCCTGCAGAAAGCCATAAAAACACAAGCTGCCGCATGTATGCCTGTTGTGTCGGAAAACATATCCACTGAAATTCCAAGTATAAACGCTGAAATAAGCAAAAGCCATTTTGGTGTTTCGAAAGGAAGCATCAGAATAAACAAGACGTACAGGTATGGGTTTATATACCCTCCGAGCTGAATATTGTTCAGTATGGCAACCTGGAAAAGCACCAGGAAGATAAACCGGATAATATTTCGGATAATTAAATTAACCATCGGGGAGATTTTTATTTAGTTTGCCTATCTCGTCCTTCATGATATTTCTGATCACATAAACATAAGAAATGTTATTAAAATCAGTGCTGAATTTTATTTCGATAGAATAAAAATTATCGCCTTTTTCTACCTTGAAATCCGAAATAGTTCCAACAACGATACCTTCAGGAAAATGTGTTGAATAACCACTGGTAATTATTGTATCTCCAATAGCAATTTTTACATGTGTCGGCACATCAGCCAATTCACCATAACGATAATTACCGCCTTTCCAGTTAACTGTTCCAAGATGACCATATTTTTTTACTTTAACACTGACCTTTGTTTCCTTGTTAAGAACCGAAATTATAGAAGAAAAATTTTGCGAAACTTCTCTTACAATTCCAACTATGCCTGAAGATGTAATAACACCCATGTCTTTGGTAATGCCATGTATGCTGCCTTTGTTAATAGTAAGGTAATTATTTCGTTTGTTGATAGAATTTTCGACTACTTTGGCGCTGATAAATTCGTATTGCTGGCGGTATAATGTGTCGCTGTAATAAAAGATGCGGCTATCGGTTTTCATGTAAAATTTTTTCGACTCAGATAGTAAGCGGGCATTTTCTTCTGAAAGCTTTCGGTTAGCGTCTTTCAAAGAAAAGTATTGCGAGATGTCATTAATGGAAGATAATATTTTACTGCTGATTTGGTTAGTAGAATTTATAAATCCTGACCTCTGATAGTAATTGTTCTGGACAATCAGAATAAATGAAATTATTTCAAGTATCAGAAAAAGAAAGAAAAAATATTGGCGTATTAAAAAATCGAAAAAGTTTCTCATTTCGCTCTATTGTAACGATACTTTGAATAGTTTAATTTTACACATTCAGTATTTAGGAAATAAAAGAAACAGGAATTATACTTATGCCTTATAGCTTTTGCCTTATAACTTTTTTTGTATAACACGGCCACATTTTCAATTGCTATTTAATGAGGAATGTAAATTTATCGAAATTCTTAAGCGCTATGCCGGTTCCTCGCGCAACCGATCTTAACGGATCTTCTGCAATATGAACCGGGAGTTTGGTTTTTAAAGAAATTCTTTTATCCAGCCCTCTCAGCAAAGAACCACCGCCTGCAAGGTAAATGCCTGTGCGGAAAATATCGGCTGAAAGTTCAGGCGGAGTCATTTCAAGTGCATTAAGCACGGCTGCTTCTATTTTAGAAATTGATTTATCAAGAGCATGTGCAATTTCAGCATAATTTACAAGTATTTCTTTTGGTATCCCTGTAAGCATATCTCTTCCGTGTACCGGATAATCAGGAGGAGGGTTATCAATTTCCGATAATGCAGCGCCAACCTCTATCTTGATGCGTTCAGCGGTTCGTTCACCAATATGAATATTATGTTGCTTGCGCATGTATTCTCCAATATCATCATTGAATTCGTCACCGGCAACACGGATAGATTTATTACAAACAATACCGCCAAGTGCAATAACTGCAATTTCACTTGTGCCTCCGCCAAGATCAATTATCATATTGCCGATAGGTTCCAGAACATCAATACCAATACCAATAGCAGCAGCCATTGGTTCATGGATCAAACGAACTTCTTTTGCACCGGCCTGTTCAGCAGAATCTCTTACTGCGCGTTCTTCCACTTCTGTGATACCTGATGGTATGCAAACAACCATTTTTAAAGAAGGGGGGAAAAGTGTTTTTTTGGGGCTGATCATTTTGATCATTTCCCGTATCATGAATTCAGCAGCATGAAAGTCGGCAATAACACCGTCCCTGAGAGGACGAATAGTTTTAATATTTTCATGTGTTTTCTCATGCATCATCATCGCTTTCTTTCCAACAGCGATAATTTTACCCGTTCTCCTGTCGATAGCGACGATTGAAGGTTCGTCAACTACTACCTTGTCGTTATGTATGATAACGGTATTTGCAGTTCCCAGGTCAATTGCAATTTCTTTTGTTAAAAAAGAGAAAAGTCCCATTTTTTTAAGTTTAATTTTAATGTTTAAAATGCCTGGTTCCTGTAATTACCATGGCAATTCCGTTGTTATTGCAGTATTCTACAGATGCTTTATCGTTCACTGATCCGCCGGGATGTATCACTGCAACTATTCCTGCTTTATGTGCAATTTCCACACAGTCTGGAAACGGGAAAAATGCATCCGACGCCATTACTGCTCCAGTCAGATCGAAGCCAAAATCCTTTGCTTTTGCTATCGATTGCTTAAGCGCATCCACCCGCGATGTTTGTCCTGTACCGCTTCCAATCAACTGACCATTTTTCGCAAGAACGATAGCATTAGATTTTGTGTGCTTCACTAATATGTTGGCAAACGCCAAATCGGCTTTTTGTTTTGCATCAGGAGCCACATTTGTTACTACCTGCATATCCTCAATATTTTCTGTTTTTAAATCTTTTTCCTGTTCCAGAACGCCATTTAATATTGTTCGGAACTGATGCTTAGGAAGACCAGAGAATTTGAACTGCAAAATTATTCTATTTTTCTTTAACTTTAAGATATCGAGTACATTTTTTTCATAGAATGGGGAGATAATTATTTCAAAGAAAAGTTTATTGATTTCATTAGCTGTTTCCAAGTCTATCGGAGTGTTTGTAACCAATATGCCTCCGAATGCTGATACAGGATCTCCTGCAAGCGCATCCTTCCACGCATCTATTAGCTTAGGACGGCAGGCAAGCCCGCATGGATTATTATGCTTGATTATGGCAAATGTGGTCTCTTTAAACTCCATGATAATATTTACGGCAGCATCAATATCAAGCAAGTTGTTATGTGAAATTTCTTTTCCGCTTAATTGTTCAAAAAGTTCTTCAGGGTTCCCGTAGAAAACGCCTTGCTGATGAGGGTTTTCGCCATAACGAAGTATCCTGGATTTTAAAATGCTTTGTTTGAAAACTTTTTCTTCTCCATTTTTATTGAAATAATTAAAAATACAAGTATCATAATGCGATGAAACGAGGAAAGCCTTGCGGGCAAAAGCTTTTCTATCTTCAAGGGAAGACATCCCTTTCTTTTCATTAAGCAGGTTTAATAAACTATTATACTGTTCTACAGAAGGAATAATAACTACATCATTAAAATTTTTTGCAGCAGCCCTTATCAATGAGATTCCGCCGATATCTATTTTTTCAATAATTTCTTCTTCGGTTGCATCAGTAGCAACGGTTTGTTCAAAAGGATAAAGATCAACAATTACAAGGTCTATCTGAGGCAACTCATATTTTTGTAACTGCTCTATATCACCAATGTTTTCTCTTCTGGCAAGGATACCTCCAAATACTTTAGGATGCAAAGTTTTCACTCTTCCTCCAAGAATTGAAGGATACGAAGTAAGCGATTCAACAGTTATAGCTTTCAATCCGAGTTTACAAATAAATTCATACGTTCCACCTGTTGAATAAATTTCAACGCCAAGCTCATCAAGCTTTCTGACTATTTTTTCAAGATTATCTTTGTGATAAACCGAAATAAGAGCATTTTTTATTTTCTTAAGATTTTCCATCGAACAATAAAGTTTTTTGCAAGTTTATTAAATTCAGTCCATACGGCAATTAAAATTTTGATATTTTTATTAAGAATTTGTACTATTTTTACAAAACGTTTCAAAAAGTTTAAAAATAAATTAACCAAAAAAATTAAAGTGATACTTTTTATTAAGTTATTTCGGGAGAGTTATTTATTCGCGATCAATTCGTTGCTTGTAAACAAACTCAGGACAATACTGTCGCTGCTGGGAATTACCATAGGTATTTTTACAATTATTTCCGTTTTAACAGTTTTTGATTCCATGGAAAAAGAAATTCGTGGCAGCATAGAATCTCTGGGCAATAATGTTTTATTTGTTCAGAAATGGCCTTGGTCGTTTGGTTCCGATTTTGCCTGGTGGAAATATATGAAAAGACCGCTGCCAAAGATAGAAGAGGTGGCTGCCATCCGTAAGAAAAGCAACGGCGCAGAAGCAGTAGCCTTTATGGCTTCCTCTTCAAAAACCGTTGAACACCTTAACAACAGCATTGAAGGAATTGCCATTCTTGCTGTTTCTCAGGATTATGATAAATGTATGGGAGTAGATATTGCTGATGGAAGATATTTTTCCGAACTTGAATCGGCAGGTGGAAAAAACGTTGCTATTATCGGTAGTTTTATTGCGGAAAATCTTTATGAAAATGTTGACCCTATTGGAAAAAGTATTGAAATATTAGGACGCAAACTAACAGTGATAGGGGTTCTGAAGAAAAAAGGCGAAAATATGTTTGGGGATAATTCCGACAAAGAAGCAATACTGCCGGTAAATTATGTAAGAAATATTCTTGATATCCGATCCGAAAACATGGATCCTTTTCTTATTGTTAAGGCTAAAACAGGGGTTTCCAATGAGGAATTAAAAGACGAACTTATAGGAATTCTCCGGTCAGAACACCGGCTTAAGCCACTTGTGGAAGACGATTTTTCTATCAATGAAACAAGCCTGCTTATACAGGGTTTCGATAGCTTGTTCGCAGTTATTTCAGTTGTGGGCTGGATAATCGGCGGCTTTTCTATTCTTGTCGGCGGCTTTGGCATTGCAAATATCATGTTCGTTTCGGTAAAGGAGAGGACAAGCATAATAGGAATTCAGAAATCCCTTGGCGCAAAAAGATATTTTATTCTTTTCGAATTTCTTTTTGAAGCAATCATCCTTTCTTTATTAGGAGGCATAGTAGGACTTTTAATTGTATATGCCGGAACACTTATTGTTCATGCAGCTTTCGATATTACTTTCACTCTCGGTATTGGAAATATTTTAAAAGGAGTTATTACTTCTATAATTATAGGGCTTATTTCCGGGCTTATTCCTGCATGGACCGCTGCCCGCCTTAATCCTGTGGATGCTATCAGGGCGAATCAGTAGGAAGGGAGAAGTTGACAAGTTAACAAGTTGACAAGGCACAAGGGAAAAGGAAATTTTTGAAATAGTTAATTAGGATATGTTCATAAAGCAGGAAAATAAATTTCAGAATAAGGAACACCGATTTATGATTTTAGAAATATTTTAAAAATCAGAAATGTAATAATAGTATTTAAAAAGTACGGCAATCCGACCAAAATATTAGGAGTATCAGAACATTTAACTATAAAAACATTTTGGTATATATAAGTTATGCCCTATAAAAACATTGACATCCAAGACAAATAAACGACAATAAATTACTAACAATTAAATTTAGACAATTATGAAAAAAACAATTTTATTTGCAATTGCAGTTACCTTTTTGGCAATATATTTACCAGCCCAGAATACTATTGTTGTTTCACAGGGAATAAGTCCAACAATTGACGGTACAATCAGTGCTGGTGAATGGACTGATGCCGCAGTTATAACATTTCCAGTGCCAGGTGGGGCAACAGTTACCTGTTATATAAAGCACAATGGAGTGGATAAACTCTATATTGCCGAGAATATTCCATCATTATCAGGCTATTCGGATCAGGGACTTCTTTGGTTTGACACCCAGCACAATGGCGGCACTGTTCCGCAAACGGATGATTATTGGCTTTGTGATTATTATCCAATCGACCAGCCATATGAAAATAAAGGTACAGGTAGCGAATGGACTGTACAGACTGTTACATCAGGTTGGACTGAAGCACACACAAATGTTGGTGGCGGGGTCGCTGGTCAAATTGAATTTTCTATTTCATTCAGCAAATTAGGAATAACTCCCGGTGTTATCAAAACGCTTGGATTTATGATAGGTTGCGGCGAAATGGGTACACACTGGCAATGGCCAACAAGTGGCAGTGATACGAATCCCAACACTTGGGCAAACATGATAATATCCTTCCCCACTACAGTAATTGAGAATTCTGAACAGAAAAATGAAATCAATATTTTTCCAAATCCGTCAAATGACAAAATTGAAATCACAGGATTAAATAATGGAACAATTGAGATAATTAATGTACAAGGACAAATCATAAAAACCTTGAATACATCAAGTACAAAAACAACGATTGATTTAACAAAATTATTAGGCGGGGTTTATATAATAAGAGCAAAGACAGATAAAGGGATAATTATAAAAAAAATGATAAAAGAATAATCGCCCAGTACATAACATCGTGCAAGCCGCATTTTTGCAGGGATTGAAAAAGCTAATGCTACGCATATACTCTGTTAAATAAGGTTGCAAAAACGACGTCCTGCACGAGGCTCGTTAAATATAATAATTATGAAAAATAAAAAAGTACTTCTTGTCATTATGGATGGCTGGGGCGAAGGAGATAAAAGCAAAGCAGACGGTATAGGTAGTGCTTGTTAACCCTTCAAGGAAACTAAACGGATTTTTTATTTCAGATGAAAAAAATGTATTTTTGTAATATGAAAGATGAAAAAATAAATATTGAAAAAACAATAAAACATTGGATTGAAACATCTAATAAGGATTACAATACAATGAATCATTTGTTTAAAACCAAAGATTATCATTGGGCATTATTCATTGGTCATATTGTTATAGAAAGATTGTTGAAAGCAGGAGTTGTTAAAGCTACTGCTCAACATCCACCATTTACACATGATTTACGACGACTTGCAAAATTGTCAAATATTGAATTTCAGGATTTACATTATGACTGGTTTGATACAATAACAACTTTTAATTTGAATGCCAGATATGAAAGTTATAAACAAGCATTCTATATGAAATGTACTTTTGATTTTACATCAGAATGGATTGGAAATATTAAAAAATTAAGAAAATGGATAAAAGGGAAGCTTTAAGTATAGCAGAAAAATATATTGTATTAGTAAATCAAAAATATCGGGTAGAAAAAGCTATTTTATTTGGTTCTTTTGCCAAAGGAACTAATCATGCGGATAGTGATATTGATATAGCAATCATTTTCAGAACTGTCAATGATATTATTGACACTCAAATTGAGTTAATGAAAATGAGAAGAAATGAGGATTTATTTATAGAACCTCATCCTTTTAGGTTAGGTGATTTTAAAACATCAAATCCTGAAGTAGCTGAAATTATAAAAACAGGAATTGAGATAAAAAATTATGCTGCCTGAAATCAAGTACTAAAAAATTTGTGATGTTCCCCTACTTTCCATTTCATTTATTACTGTATATATTTTACTATTATGAAAAATAAAAAAGTACTTCTTGTCATTATGGATGGCTGGGGCGAAGGAGACAAAAGCAAAGCCGATGTTATAGCAAATGCAAATATACCTTTCATAAAAGGATTATATAAAAATGCCGCAACATGTCATCTTCATACTTCCGGCGAAGACGTAGGTTTACCCGAAGGACAAATGGGAAATTCGGAAGTAGGTCATTTGAATATAGGCGCAGGGCGTATAGTTTACCAGGATTTTGTAAAAATAAATATTGCATGCAAAACCAATACTATTGCGTCAAATCCTGTTTTGATGGAGGCATATAAATATGCAAAAGAAAATAATAAATCCGTTCATTTCATTGGATTGGTCTCTGATGGCGGCGTTCATGCTTCCACAAAACATTTGATGAAACTTTGCGATATTGCAAAAGAGCACAAACTGAAAAATGTTTTTATTCACATCTGCACAGATGGTCGTGATACCGACCCATACAGCGGTAAAGGATATGTGGCAGAATTACAGGAACACCTTAAAAATTCAGCAGGACAGATAGCTACATTAGTTGGACGCTACTATACCATGGACCGCGACAAAAGATGGGAGCGGGTAAAAGAAGGTTACGATCTTTTAACAACCGGAAAAGGAAAGCCGACAACTGATATTTTACAGGCAATTCAGGAATCTTATGACAAAGGCATAACAGATGAATTCATCAAACCCATTGTAGTAGTTAATGATTGCGGAGTTCCTGTATCTACTGTTAAAGAAGGGGATGTTTTTATCTGTTTCAATTTTCGTACCGACCGTTTGCGTGAAATAACAACCGTACTCACTCAAAAAGATATGCAGGAAAACGGGATGGCGACAATGCCTCTTTATTATGTTACTCTTACACGTTACGATGAATCATTTAAAAATGTTCATGTGATGTACGATAAAGAAGATCTTACCAATACTATTGGAGAAGTAATCGCTGACAGCGGCAGAAAACAACTAAGAATTGCCGAAACAGAAAAATATCCTCACGTTACATTTTTCTTTTCAGGCGGAAGAGAAGATGTATTCGCGGGTGAAAGCAGGGTTATGATCCCTTCGCCAAAGGTTGCCACATACGACCTTAAGCCTTCCATGAGCGCCTTTGAAGTAAAAGATGCCGTGATAAAAGAAATTCAAAAAAACGAACCCGATTTTATCTGCCTGAATTTTGCTAATGCAGATATGGTAGGACATACAGGAATTTATCCTGCGATTTTAGAAGCTCTTGAAACTGTTGATGCCTGCGTGAAAGAAGTAACAGAAGCCGCAATTGCCAAAAAATACAGTGTTATGATAACTGCCGATCATGGAAATGCAGATTTTGCAATTAACCCCGACGGAACACCAAATACAGCGCATACGTGCAATCCTGTTCCTTGTTTTCTTATCGACAAAAATTACAAAACTATTGAAGATGGAAAACTTTGTGATATAGCTCCCACCCTGTTAACTATTATGGGGCTGGAAATTCCTTCAGAAATAACAGGTCGTATTTTAGTGAAATAGTAAGACGTTTCTATAAACTCAAAAAATTACAATTTATACATAAATTTTACCATTGCTGTCCACTTAAAACAAGTTGATTGACAGCTGGTTATTATATAGTTCTTTGACATCTTTGTAATCTATTTTTATAAACAGCTCTTTTACAGGAGTTTTGTCAAGCAGAGATATTCCTAAAACCTGTAATATTTCG